>JAUWNO010000233.1 GCA_030612605.1 Armatimonadota bacterium | reverse complement strand
AAGAGAAGCAGAAGCTTCTGGAGTTAGAACCTTCCGAACTGAAAAGTTCGGAAGGAGAGAATCAATATTTAGAGAATTTAATGTACTCATTAGTTTGAAGAAAACGCTGATAAATCTCTGTGCTTTTTGCCTTTATTACTTTTTTGCTTTTTACTTTTTGCTTTCTTCTTTATATAAAAGAAGCCACCCCGCTTTAAACAGTCAGGGTGGCTTTATTAAAAACCTAGTGCTTAACTGTACTTCTAAATTTTAGCTTAATTCGGCAAATGTTTTCTTGATTATTTCAATACATTCCATCAGTTGTTTTTCTGTGATAACAAGTGGTGGTGCGAACCGAATAATATGCTCGTGAGTGGGTTTTGCCAGAAGTCCGTTTTCTTTGAGTCTCACGCATACATCCCAGGCTTGTATGCTGTTCATTGGTTTGATGACAATAGCATTGAGGAGACCTTTTCCTCGAATTTTTTCAATAAAAGGTGAGTCGATTTTAGCTAATTCTTTGCGGAAAATTTCACCGAGTTTTTCTGCTTTTTCAGTTAAATTTTCTTCTTTTACCACTTCAAGGGCAGCTTTTGCAACAGCGCAGGCTAGAGGAAATCCTCCAAAAGTGGAGCCATGTTCTCCGGGTTTGATAACCATCATAATTTCTTTGGATGAAAGTACAGCAGAAATTGGAAGAACTCCTCCGGAAATAGCTTTACCGAGAATCACGATATCCGGTTTGATGCCGGAAAATTCGCTGCAGAGAAGTTTACCGGTTCTGGCAATTCCTGTTTGAACTTCATCTGCAACCAGAAGGACATTATGTTTCTTGCAAATATCATAACATCTTTTCAGATAATCATCATCAGGCACGTTTACACCAGCTTCTCCCTGAATTGGTTCCACCAGAAAAGCACAAACATTTTTGCCATGTTCTTTCATTACATTTTCTAAAGCTTCAGGATTATTGTATGGTATTTTTATGATTCCCGGAAGGAATGGGCCAAAATTTTTAAAAGCTAAAGGATCGGTTGAAGCAGAGATTATAGCAATGGTTCTACCATGAAAATTTTCTTCAGCAACCACGATGATAGCTTCATTTTCCGGAATTTCCTTTTTTTCATATCCCCATTTGCGTGAAATTTTCATGGCAGTTTCCACTGCTTCTGCTCCGGTATTCATAGGAAGAACCATTTCATAGCCGAAATATTCTGTGATATATTTTTCATATTCTCCCAATTTGTTGTTGAAAAAAGCACGCGAAGTTAGAGTAAGAATTTTAGCCTGTTCAACAAGAGCATTTACGATTTTTGGATGACAATGACCTTGATTGATTGCGGAATAGGCAGATAAAAAATCGTAATATTCATTTCCTTCCGGATCCCAGACTTTTGCACCTTTACCTTTAGCAATTACCACTGGAAGCGGATGATAATTGTGAGCACCAAATGTCTCTTCAAGTTGCATCGCTTCTTCAGTTCCAATGTTTCCAAAAATTAATTTTTCAGACATATTGTCTCCTGCTTTGTATTATTATTTGGGACTTATTCTGTTTTTCATTATTTACTGTCAAAGATTTTATACAATTTGAGGAATGGATATCAATTAAACTATTCAAAAACCTGTCTTTTAAACCTTGTTCCGGCAGCTGCCGGACTACGGAGAACAGGCATTAAAACAAAGCTTTCGCAACGATTGAACAAAGTGAGACCTTCCGTCTTTAAGGAAGATTCACCGGACATGTGCGGAAGGATGGCAATGTAACAATGTCTGAACAATTGCAACGTTTAGAAAATTTGAAACTGCTGCTAATATTATTTCAACAACAAACACTTCCTGCTTGCAACCGCTTTACCGTCCACTTTCAATTGATACGTATAAACGCCAGAAGAAACAAGCTGGTTATTCTCGTCTGTGCCATTCCAGGTTATGGAGTAGCCTACTCCGTCGCCTATTGTGGAGAGAGACTCTCCACACTCCAAAGTTTTAACTTTCTGTCCCTTGATATTGTAAATAATTATTTCGGTGTCTTTGGTGTTCTCAGTGTTTAATGTGAAATATATGGTTGTAGTTGGATTAAACGGGTTGGGATGGTTAGAAAGGTTGATTCTATTACTATGAATTTCATTTTCAAATATAAATGTATTATCATATTCATATTTATATAATGAAATACCAGTCGAAGATGTAAATAACACATAATCTTCATTATCTCTTTCGAGAAAAAATCTTAAATCAGTTAGAAAAGGCATTTCAAGACTATATATAGGGTCGTATATATTAAGTCCGTTTTCGATATCGAAAATATTTATACTGTAAGTCCCAACAAAAAATAGATCTTCAGTAATTCCACCTGACCAATTATCAAAAGTCCATAGGTAATCGAACATCAATTCCGGTTCTAAGGGATTTTGTAAAGAGTATATTTCTATAAAGTTATTGTATTTTTGTACATTAAGATAATCGTTATTCATTGGCCAAAAACCTAATAAACCATCAATTTCCAGAGTTGCAACAACTTCCGGATAAGCACTATCGAGGTTACCTAAAATATTGATAGTTTCCTCTCCACCACGATAATATACATAATCTCCATATTTAAAATAACCGTACATATGAGGATAAAGTTCAAAATCATAAATAACCTGGGGATTAAACGGTTCAGAAATATCATATCTCACAAAATGATTCTCATAAGTGCCGGCTACAGTCTCACGAGCGTATAGATATGGATATTCAAGGTAAACATATGTAGCAAATATGTTTTCTATTCTGTTAACAAGTACAGGATTTTCTATATCGGATATGTCGTAAATATCGATGTTTTCATTATAATCAGGATAAGAAACTAAAGGAACTGCTAATAGGTTATCTTCAAAATCACTTGCATATTGAAAGTGGTTATCAAAATGTGTGCAGATATAATAGACATTATTTAAATCCGATATATCATAAAAATGCATACCACCCCAATATTGTGTTCGTACGGCTAAAATATTATCATTCATATAAACACCTCCCTTCGCTTGGAATTCAGGAAATGTATCTAAATATTCGAATTGATCATTAATAATCTTGAATTGATGAATACCAAGACGAGTGTCAACCCGATAAAAAAAATCTTCAAAACATATACAACCATCCAAATTATAGATAGAGTCGTAATAATAGGAAGAAAGCTGCACAGGGTCTTCGAAATTAGAAACATCATATAAAGCAACACAGCCGTTTTTCAAGGGAATGATAATTCTATCATCATTAAGAATTGCCAGATTATGCAGTGCATTCTCATCATGAAATTCTATTGTTCCCAGTAATTGCCAATCTGATATATCAGATATATCAAAAAAAGAATATTGTCCAGGTTCACACATACACAAAGTTGTATCATTAATTATTTTTGTTAAACCTTTCGGAAGGTTCGGAAAAATTACATTGAAATCTATTTCAGCAATCTCTTGAATATCGCAAACATCACTTACATCGAATATGTGCATTAAATAGTCATTACCGTCATCCCAAGTGTATAAATATTGTTCATCAAGTTTATAAAGATTATTATCATAAAAAAAAGCCGGGTAATCATACACAGCTACAATTTCAAGCTCATCGATATCATATATGTATAAAGGTAAATTATTGAAATAATGCGGCATAACAAAAAGATGATTGTTTATTAATAGAATTTGATCGACATATTCATCATCATAAAAGTTGATTGAATCTAATAGTGTAAGTGTGTCATTCTCTATTACTACTTTATACAATCTTTTTCTTACAGATGATCCTAATTTAGTTCCCAGAATAAAGATATAATCTCCGCTTATACCAAGAAGTATTAATTCAGATTGTTGATGTGCTCCGAGCATACCCCACAATGGTAATTCATCTAATTCTATCAGATATCCTTCATCATCGTTGGTTAGTAGATGAAGGGCTCTTGTCCCGGAAGCAAGAATGCGATCTTCATATTTCACTATTTTTCTATAGTCTTCTGCTTTATAGATATCTGCAACTTTTTCTATTGTGAATTCTTGAGCGTAACTCAAAGATATCATTGAAAATAAAATGAAGATCATCAATATTTTAAATTTCGTTTTTATGAATAACATTTTTATATACCTCCAATAAAACTCCGGTTGAGAAAACCCAAATAGTATTTTATCAAATCTCTTTTTTCTCTGTGTCATTATTTTCCCCTAAACTTTTTAGACAAAGAAAATATGAAAATTAGTCTGTCAAACGATTTCTGAAAAAATGATTGATGATAAGATTATTCAGCCACTAAGGACGCGAATAAACACGAAGAATAAATATTTATCGTGTTTACAACACCTTGAACTTGTAAAGTCTTTAAGACTTAACAAGTTTATAATAGTTGTAAAACTTCACAAGTTTTTAAACTTGTTAAGTTAATCCAAACCATTGAAAAAGTCTACTTGAAA
>JAUWNO010000574.1 GCA_030612605.1 Armatimonadota bacterium | reverse complement strand
CTTTCTAACTCAACAAATAATAAGGAGTTAGAGTTTTCTATGCCGACTTATCCCAAGATTCCTACGGAACTTAGGACAAGTCTCATTATGAATCCCGGTTTAATCTTAAATGAACTATCAGCTCGCTGATAGCGGGAAGCTTGACTCGTGACAAAGTGTCACGATAAATCGGGAAGAACAACCTGTCTGAAAAGTCGCAATCCTCGATTCACATTCCCTTCGGTCATTGCAAGTCAAGTCTTGCTTACATTCGTTTCTTTGATTTTCAGCTTTATTCCCTCGCCACAATTAGTACACATTTCATGCTGTTTTCTGTCGGTTAGAATCTCATTCCTGATTTGCTGAAATGCTTGATTTTTCCAGATTTCTTGTAATGATGTTTTTTTGATATTTCCCATCTTATGTTTGATGTCTTTATCAAAGCAGCAAACAGCGATTTCTCCATTCCAATTTACAACGGGTTGAGACCATAATCTACGACACCTGTTTTTGATGCCGAATTTCAGTTCAAAATCATCACCCTTTATTTTGTAACGTCTGAATTTCGGATTTTCCGGCAAGAAATTCAGAACATCTTCTTTGGAATATATTTGCACGGATTTCAATTGGAGTTTATCCACTTCAAGCTTTTTTGCCAGGTTTTTTATTTTTTCAAGTTCATGTTCATTGTGTTTCATCACAATAAATTGCCATTTTACAAAGGGTGTATGAGATTTCATTTCCTTCTTTGCTTTTACAATTATTTTCACATTCTCGAGGACTTTTTCCAGATCACCATTTACTCTATATTTATTATAAGTTTCCTGAGTGGCTCCATCCAAAGAAACCACCAGGATATCGATTCCTGCTTTTACTAATTCATCAGCTTCCGGAAGATAATTTCCATTTGTAGAAACTAAAGTGATTAAACCTTTATCTGATGCATACTTTGACATTTTCAAGAAATCTTTATTAAGAAACGGCTCTCCCTGATTCCAGAGAACAACCAGAAAAGATTTTTTCGCAATTTCATCTATTGTCTTTTGGAATAAAGGAAAATTCATATATCCTTTTTCACGTTTTAAAGAACCATTTCCGGATGGACACATCGGACATTTGAGGTTGCAGATATTCGTCGGCTCGATCATTACGATTGGAGGAAAACCCCAGACTACACTTTTTTTGATGATGATGGATAAGTAATAAGATATAAAAATCTTAATGAGATTTATCAAACGTATAAACTTAAAACTTTTTCTAAATAAATACAGATATTCTGAAATCATTCTTACTAACATTTCCCAGTTGAATTTCTTCTTGCTTTTCTTATGTTCCTTCTCTTTGAAATATCTTTCATATTCTCATCAAAAAGAGAAGGACAGCAGGATGAGTTTAGGAGGATTAATAAATAAATCTTTATAAGATTTATCAAACGTATAAAATTAAAACTTTTTCTAAATAAATACAGATATTCTGAAATCATTCTTCTACAATTATTCTTCGTTCTTCAGATCTTCGAGTAATTTCTCAGCGATTTCTCTATTTTCTTTGCTGACTTTTATTTCAACTTCTCCGAATGTGGCACTGGGAGCA
>JAUWNO010000065.1 GCA_030612605.1 Armatimonadota bacterium | reverse complement strand
TTTATGAAAATTCTTAGAGCTTTTATAATTACAATTGTCGTTTTTTTCATTCTCATCTTGTTTTTTTCATCTGAATTCTGGGGAAATTTAGAGCACAAAGCTCTGGATATTTTTTTTATGACTCGTGGAGCTCGAGAAGTTTCAGATGATATTGTGATTGTAGAAATCGGAGATGATACATTTAATTCTTTGGGAATCAGTTGGCCCTTTCCGCGGGAATTGCACGCCAAACTGATTGATAACCTGGAGAATGCCGGAGCAAAACAAATTATATTTGATATTGAATTTACAGAATATTCAAATACCTATTCAGATTCAATTTTAGCTGCCACTGCTGCCAAATATGATAATGTGATTTTTTCAGGGAAAATGCTTCGTGAATTGAAAATCGATTACTCAAGACAGCAGATTTTACCTCCTATAAAAGATATTATCAGTCGCGGTTTGAAGTGGGGTTCTGTGAATATCTCCGCTGATAATGACGGTTTTGTTCGAAGATACGAGATTTTTCAAAAAATGGGAGATAAGAGAGTTTTTTCAATTGGAGCTCTTTCCTATGCACTTAATATAGGATTTTCAGATTTTGAGAAAGAATTAAAAGATAAGCGTTGGTACTTCTGGATTGGAAATAATAGAATTCCCAAAGTTTCTATGAAGGGAAGGAGTTGCCTGGTAAACTATTATGGTCCGAGAGAGACTTTTAAATATTATGATTTTGCAGATGTGATCGATGATTCCACGTATAATGTTCCTACGTTGGATTTGGATCAATATGAAGTTTTTGTTCAAAATGAAGATTTCAAAGATAAGATAGTTTTTGTGGGAGCTACAGCAGATGAACTTCGCGATATATTCAACACTCCATTTGTGTCTGCCACAAAGCAGATGATGCCCGGTGTGGAAATCCACACCAATTTCGTTGAAATGGTTAGAAGACAGGATTATTTAGAAAAATATTCTTTATTTAAGTATTACATTCTTTTCATTATAGCTGCTTTCCTGATATTATTATTTAATTCAAAATTCAAACCAACTTTTACACTTTTCTCAACAATATTTTTGATTATTATCTACGTCATTTTCAGCTATTATCTTTTCAAAGAAAAAAGTATGATCATTCCAATCCTGGAATTTCCGGTTTTATTAGTTGTAATCTATGTTCTTGGTCTGGTCATACAATACATCAAAACATCAAAAGAAAGAAAATTTATTAAGCACGCATTCGGACATTACATAGCTCCGGAATTAGTTGAGCAACTTGTTAAGGATCCCAAAAAATTAGAGTATGGCGGAGCCCAGAAAGAGATCACTATTCTCTTTTCTGATATTCGCTCTTTTACAACTTTTACAGAAAGTCATTCACCCAAAGAAACCGTATCCCAATTGCGGGAATATCTGACAGCAATGGTAAAAGTTACCATGGAGAATAAAGGTACGATCGACAAATTTGTAGGTGATGAAATTATGGTTTTGTTTGGGGCTCCTGTATTTTTGGAAGATCATGCATTATGGGCTTGCAAAACTGCTTTAGCAATGCGAGTTCGCTTGAATGAGTTACAAGAAAAATGGAAGAAAGAAAGAAAAGATCCTTTTGAAATTGGAATCGGTGTACACAGTAGTTTTGTAACAGTTGGGAATTTGGGTTCAGAACAGATATTTGATTATACTGCAATCGGAGATGGTGTAAATCTGGCTGCTCGATTGGAAACATTGAATAAAGAGTATGATACAAAAAATAAGATAATTATCAGTGAGAATACTCTTAAAATGATTGAAGAAAAACTCATTGTGAAATATATAGATGAAGTGAAAGTAAAAGGCAAAACAAAACCTACAAAAATCTATGAACTCATTGGCATAAAAAAGGAAGTATAATTTAAACCCGAGTCGGGTTAAAAACTCGACTCGGGTTTAATAATGATATTATCTTTCCGATATTTATTGTTTAGATTCCCACTTTCGAGGGAATGACATTCCAAAGAAGTTTCGGAAAGTTCAAGCAATTCTCAGAGATCACAAAAGAATAAAAATCAATAAATTTCTTTACAAATTTAACAGGAAAATTTGTTTCATATCAAAGAAAATCCTATATCTGGAGAAGGAATGAAGAAAATTAGTATTTTTGCTTTTTGCTTTTTGTTTTTTAACTTTCTAAACGCTCTCGGTACACTTCGAGTCGAATCCATCATAATTTTGCCAGAAACTCACACGAGCTTGAAAGTACGAGATGCTGATGGTAAATGGGCTCCTGCTCTAATTGTAAAAACAGAACTTAAAGGATTAGGTTTTCGTAATGTGAGCCGACCAACTAAACATGCAGCAACATACGATGAAGGAAAACATCAGTACACATTTTACCTGAATGATAACCAACGGGTTATAGAAATAACTCATTCTGATTACGAAGCTTTGGAAGTACGATTATTGGCAGATTTTGGGATTGAAGTTAATGCTCAGAGAGTTTATGAAATGGTGTTTGCTTTTGATAAGGAAGTGGTGCAAGTTCCCGTAGTATTTACATGCAATCAGTCCGGTGCTGAAATCTTTGTAGATGGTAATTCTGTGGGTAAGACCAAGAATAAAATGCTTACTATAAATATTGGCTCAAGTATGCGCACAATCCGCATTGAGAAAGATGGCTTTGCCAGCCAGGAAAAACAGGAAGAAATCTCAATGACAAATAACTCTTTCAATTTCACACTTGTTCCAGCCATGCCTGCCGCAGTTACGATAACTACAAAACCGGAAGGAGCAACGGTTTATATTGATGGATTGAAATTTGGAATAACTCCAGTCCGAAGTTTTTTCGATGATGGAACATTTCCAATAAAAATAGAAAAAGAAAACTATGAAGCTAAAAATGAACAAATAACCATTACAGAACCGGAAACAAAAAAGCATTATAATCTTGTTGATATCAGAGCAACACTGACAGTAAAAACCTATCCTAATGCAACAGTGAAATTTAACGGAGAAAGCTTTAAAGGAGGTGTAACCGATTACAAAATATCTCCACAAGTTTTACAGATAATAGTAGAAATGCCGAAAGCGGAAACAATAACTCGAGTTGTTACCCTCAAACATAAAGCCACCGAAACCATAGAAATATTCCCGGAAGTGCAAACAGGTACGATACAAATAATGACAATTCCAACGAATGCAAATATTGAACTAAATGGTGACGGCGGAGAACATTACACGGCAATCAGCAGAAAGACCTTTACAGATGTTCCGATCGGAAATTACGAGTTGACAGTGAAATCAGATGATCATAAAACCCATAAAGAAACTTTCAGTTTAACTGCAGATGAAACAGTTTCCAAACAAATTACACTTGAAGAAGGTATCGCCATGATCTTTGTGCAGGGCGGTACATTCCAGATGGGTAGCAATGATGGTAACAGCGATGAAAAAGCAGTGCACTCTGTAACTGTAAATGATTTTTATATAGGAAAATATGAAGTAACCCAGAAAGAGTGGAAAGAAATTATGGGAAGTAATCCTTCTAATTGGAAAAGCGATAATTTACCTATTGAGAGAGTAAGCTGGTATGATGCTGTGGAATTCTGTAATAAAAAAAGCGACAAAGAGGGATTGACCCGCTGTTACACAGGAAGTGGTAAAAAAATTAAATGTAATTTCTCTACTAAAGGCTACCGCTTACCTACGGAAGCGGAATGGGAATATGCTAGTAAGGGCGAATCGCAATCCGCCAAATACAAATATTCTGGTTCATACAATATAAAAGACATAGCTTGGTATAAAAGCAATTCCGGTGGCAAGACGCATCCAGTAGGAACAAAGCAAGCAAACGAACTTGGCATCTATGATATGAGCGGTAATGTGTGGGAATGGTGTAATGACTGGTATGATGAAAGCTATTACAGTAAAAGCCCCAGCCATAATCCAAAGGGTTGCGATAGTGGTAGCTATCGTGTTTTGCGGGGTGGTGGCTGGTATGGCAGCGTCAGCGCCTGCCACGAGTATAGTCGCCATAGGGGTGCCCCGAGTGGCAGTCACAGTAGCCTCGGGTTTCGCCTTGCGATATCAGTGGTGGAATAGCAAAGAAATTAATGGTTTATAAATTATACGAGCTAACTTACGAGGAATAAAAATAGTAGACCCGATAGTAGATAAAGTTCTGACATCTTTGGGTTTGAGTAAAGCAGATTATGAACGGATTAGTGTTGATGAATTGGGAATGCTGGAGGTAGAGTAATGGACAAAAAAGAAGTAAAATGTTGTCTTTGTGATCAGAAAGCAATTATAGTAAAATCTAATGATCATAGGAATTACTAAATCTATAAATGTAAAATATTTGAATAAAACATGAACAAAATTAATTTACAGAACCCTATCCACATGAGTTCATATCAATGTCCTTATACAAATTACAGGTCTTGTTATATAGCTTTTTTTGATATACTTGGTTTCAAAGATTTAGTTCAATATAATTCGCACGAAGAACTTAGTAAGATTTTTTTTGGAGCATTTGATTTTTCTATTCTGGCAAGCATAAATGATGCAAAAGTTTCTATTAAGAACCCAATTGAAACTGTTTTAAATTCAATTACAATTTCCGATAGTATTATTTATTGGACTAATGGAAGTTCTCTTGAAGACTTCTTCCTAATATTTCAGACATCAGCTACATTGATGATAACAGCTTTGTCCCTTGGCTTACCTTTACGGGGAGCAATATCAGTAGGTCCATTATCTAGATCTCAGGGTAGTTATGACTTTAATAAAGCAAGCACTCGCTCAGCTGTTATAGGAAAACCAATTGTTGATGCCTTTTTGCTGGAAAAAGAACAAAATTGGTCAGGATGCATTGTGGATGAGAAATGCATTAATTTATATCTACGAGAAATTGAAAAAAGAAATTTGGTTGAAGAAGATCCCTGGGGCATATCTAAAATGCTTGAAAGTAAAAGGATTATCCAGTATCCTGTGCCAATGAGAAATGGCAAACGACAGAATCACCATGTAATCAATTGGACATTAGGTGGTCTTTTCGAAAATTATTCAATCGATCAACTAAAGAGATCATTCTCCTCTCACAACAAAAGTGTATCAATAAAGAATGTTAAACAGAAAATCGACAATACAGTGGAGTTTTACCGTATTCAAAAAGAGGTTTAGTTGTATTAGTAGACAATCTCCGTAGTTGTCTGAAATTTCCATTGAGAAAGTGGAAAAAAATTATGAGCGGATGAATGTAGAGTAGGAAATGCCATCATTCCCAACTCACGCTTCGCTGCGAGTCAGGTCTGATTCAATAGCCCAGGCTGGGAAAAGATGGAACGCAAAAAGGAATGAATGAAACACGAAAACCTTGAAAAGGTCTCTTTTAAGATTTCTCAGATGTTGACCTTTTCAAGGTTATTTATGGCAAATTATTTCATCAGGATCATTTTTCGGGTTGAAGTATATTCTCCATCTGCAGAATCGAATAAACTGAAATAAACTCCACTGGCAACCGGCTTTCTCGAGTCATCACAACCATCCCAAACTACTGTATGATATTTTGCTTCTAATTCATCATCGATCAATGTTCTCACTTTCTGACCCTTGATATTAAAAATTTCAAGTTTAACATGAGATGGTTCTTTTATAGAGAAACGAATTGTAGTTTCAGGATTGAACGGATTAGGATAATTCCCGAAAAGCTTGGTTATTGTTGGAACCAGATCGTTATTATTTCCAACCATTAACACATCTAAAGTAACTGGAATAACAGTCTCATTTCTTAAATCATCGTTTATGAGGATGTCGCAATAATAAGTTCCTTCTAATAAATTTGCAGTGTTAAATGTGATTTCAATTTCATCTGTTTCTCCACTGATTAAACTTCCTGAATCTGAATTTAGATAAATCCAATCAAGAGGTTCGGAAATTTCTGCTGTGTAATTCAGAATTCCTCCGCCCATATTTGTCAGTTCAAGAATTTCGGTTTCAACTACATTAGCTGCCATTTCTTTTGTTATGAAAAGAGGGTCTATTACCAGTTCAGGTGGAATCGGTACTCCAAGAGGAGGAAATAATATGTAATCAACCCAGACGCAATCCGAACCACTTACAAGTCCTTGATCTTTGTTATAAAGCCATTCGAAAACATGATTGCCGGATGTAACTTCGAAGGAAGCCAAATCCCAGGGAGTTTCACCAGCCCATTTATCCATTTCCACGCCATCGATAAAGAAAGCTAAATAATCATAATAATTACCGGTTACACTTCCCACATCTTCACAAGAAGTTTTGCGATAAAAGCTGATTTCTCCATCATACATAACATCTAAGGTTAAAACAAGCGATGAAGTCTGATTATGATCAATAGTGCCTGATTTGCCACAATAGAGTCCTTCATACGCATCTGGGTCTATTACCCAATCTGCATTCCCGCTAAATTGCCAGGAATAGGATGAAAAGTTGCCCGTTTCAAAATCTTCTTTCACTAAACCTAAAGTCGTAGAAATGTTTTCTTCAATATTATAAGCTTGAGCAGAGACTTCATAATTGAGCATTATCGGAGTACCGAGAGGAATTGCCGCATCAGCAGAAACAACGTAAACAGCAAATGTTTCAATTCCGGGTTCAACTTCACCGATTTCAAAAGAATAATTAAAAATCGTTATCAGTTCATTATCGCAATTTAAATATGTATAAGCAAATGGTGACGTGGAATGTCCGATGTTTGTTGTGGGGAAGAGGATGTTTGCACTTTCACCCGGATCCAGGATTCCATCATTATTTCCCTGAGCATCATCGATCTGCATCTGACCGATTTCCCAAACCGGAGCATTAACAATTATCACAAAAGTAGAATACCAGGTTTCTCTGGCAGAACCGGAAATTTCAATGTCAAATAAGATTTCATGCTGATCCGGGATGTTATCTGCAATTGTAAAAGCAAAGGCATTATTCATAGTAAGTGTATTCTCTGCCGGAATTGTGCCGAACTCTTCAAAATCATCTGTAATGGTAATATATTCATCTTCACTCGTTAAAAAGGCAGAAACGTTTAAGGCATCCATATCTCCGATATTATTCAAAGTAATATTCAGTTCGATATCTTCTTCATAATCTGCTAATCCGTTGCCATTTCCTGCAGTGTCATCAATTTCATAAGATTCAAAAATCACATAAGGTTGATTTGAAAAGATTGTTATGGAATCTTGTAACCGGTTTTTATTGTGTCCTATGATCGATAATTCGATCGATTCCGGAGAAATAATAATAGAAAATAAATCCATCAAAATATAGCCGGTTTCATCTGCAACTCCTCTACCAATCAATTCTCCTTCTTGCATTAAGGCGATGCGTGCAAAAGGTGCATCAGTTACAATAGATATTTGCTCTGTTCCGATAAGAACACTTGGCGGATAAATTGCTACAATTTCTTCCGGAACTTCTGTCCAGATATCCAGAGAAGGATCACCAAAAAGATTAGTTTCATAAGCTGTATAACGCATATAATCATTGCTTGTAAAATATGACATATTATCTTCTTTGGAATCGCTGTTCGTAAATCCGATAGTTGTAATATCTTCACCAAAAATAGCATCATAAAATTGTCTATCCAGAAATTGAGATGTGCTGTTTGTATTGCCCGGCATATACCAGCCAAATCGCGAATTTGCCACGCAGGCAACTTCTCCGGTTTCCAGGGTGGTTATTTTTTCTGCAAAACAATCCACGCCATAACCATTATTCCAGTGCCAGTTATCAAAAGAACCATTGTAACAACCCTGTGAATATCCTATAACAAATCCACGTGTAATGCCGTCATTTGTAAGATTTGATGTTGTAATATCGCTGTTATTCATTTTCATATTATAAGTGGGGCTGGAATGACCCAGATGATTCATGAGATTTATTCCTATATTATTAAACTGGTTATAAATATCATATTTATCCCAGGTCATATCTCTATCATAAAGAGTTGAAATCGTAAAATTATCTGAAATAGCTGTTGTGGTAAAACCATGATTTGAACTGCCATAAGCAATTTCATCTTTATAATCTCCACCAAAAGTCCAGGGATTGTTGTTCAGCTCTTCACCGAGCATCAAAGCTTTTTCAATATCTTCGATAACAGGATTATTTTGATACAAAAAAAGTTTATTTGTGAAATTCTGAATTTCAGTTTCATCATCCACACATATTCTGCCGATTCCTACTTCAGCAAAAAGGTCATATTCTCCGGTTTCACCCCACCTGTTATCACCATCATTATTCCAATCCGGTCCAGTACCTGTGCCAGGACCACGATCTAAGCATGCATAATACATATCAGAAGGGATATTATTATCATCAACTGCATATAAACCTCTATGAGGAATTACATTCTGGGCGGGAGTGTTCGGAGCGGAATCTCCACCTAAAATTACAAAACCGATACTAAAATTCAGATAATAATCGATCACACAATTCCTGATCTTTTCCTGCTCATCAATCCCAGAATAATTTGAATAGATTTCTTCGGTTGTAAGAGCCTCAATAATAAATCCGGTTGATGTTTTAAAATCGATGTAATCCTGGAAAAAGGGAAGAAGTGCTGCATTCGTTATTATTAAAATATCATATTCTTCATCTCGATTTGAAGGATAATTATATGAACTCAACATATTTGGATTATCAATTATATTTGTAATTCTTTTTTGAATATAATAAGAATTTTTTAGGAACTGTTCTGTAGAAATCGCTGATGTTTCATAAGTTATTTCAATTTGGATATCTTTGAGAAATTTTATTTGCTTTTTTACAGGAATGTAATTTACAGGACAAATCGAAAAGGAACCAATTGAATGTCCTGACAAAAAATTTGTACTGATATTGTTTACAGTTTTTTCCGGGAACCTGGAAAGAGAATTATAAACAGTTTCATCAGGTTTTACTTCATAATTTTCAATTTTCTGGGAAATTGGAAATTGTTTTGAAGCAGGTTTGATGGTTATATCATTTTGATAAGAATAATGATTTTGAGAAATAATTCTCACTGT
>JAUWNO010000331.1 GCA_030612605.1 Armatimonadota bacterium | reverse complement strand
CGATTCGAATTTTAAGCAAGCGACAGACTCCTTAGAGGTTCAGAGACCTTGATAAAATGAGGTCGTCTTGCTTACCTATTTTGAACTTTTAAAAAATAACCCTTTATTGGGTACAAAAAATAATATTTAGTAGTAGGAGATGATAATGGAAAAAAATGGAACAAATAAAACCGAACAATCTGTCTTTTATTGGTGGCTGAAAATACGCTGGGTTATGGTTTTGGTTCTTTTTGCAGTTGGAATTTTGCGTGTAAATCAGCAAGAACAGACATATCCGGTTATTATTTTCATAGCTGCTTTTTTGGGAATTTGTATTCTTAATCTACTTTTTCATTTACTTATCATAAAACCAAACAAATCTGTTATTGCTATTCAAATTGTTTTGGATACTTTGTTTGCAACCATTATTGTTCATCTGACAGGTGGTATGGAAAGTAATTTTGTCTGGATTTATTTGATAGGCATTTTAACTGCCAGCCTATCAACGGAAAAAGTTGGTGGTTTCCTGGCAGCAATGATTAGCAGTATGTTTTTACTTCTTGTTTTGATTTTTTATAATTCAGGTTGGTTGCTTCCAATAAATGGAAAGACTTTTGAGGTTGAGATTCCAACTCAAACTATCTTTTTTATTTCATACATTACTCTTTTCAGTGGTGTTTCATTCATTTTAACTCACATCACAGATTTACTACGAATAACCTTAATAAATTTTAATGAAACTTTTGAAAAATGTGAAGAAACCGAAACTCAACTGAACGAATGCAAAAAAAATAATGTGCAATACCAGGAAGTTGCCAAACAAGCTGCCATTGTTGCCGGTATAGACCACGCTATCAACAATTCTCTTAATACCATATCTCTTTCATCAGCAAGGATTAACAAAGCAGCGATAGAATATGAGGATGAAAAACTTCACAAAACAACCGAGATCTTAGCAGACTCCATTAGCAAAATAACTCAAAACCTGGAAAAAATAAAAAAATTAAAAAAGTTTGACATAATAAAAGAAATTCGAGATAAAGAGTAAGGATTGAAAATATGAATATGAAGAAACATATCTTAGTAGTGGATGATGAACAAAGCATAAGAGAGCTTTGTAAAGAATTCCTGGAAGACGAAGGCTATAAGGTCACAGTTGCTGTGGATGGAGAAAATGCTTTAGAAAAGCTTAAAATCGACTATTTCGATCTCTTCCTGATTGATATTATGATGCCTCGTATGGACGGCTTTGAATTGATGTTGAAGATTAAGAAAAGGCAACCATTATCCGTGATCATTATTACTACGGGTTATTCCAGTATCGATGGAGCTGTAAAAGCAGTTCATGCCGGCGCATTCCAATATCTTTCCAAACCCATAAACCCGGAAGAACTCATTAATGTGGTGAAGAAAGGTATGAAATATAATGAGTCATTATTTGGACCGGCTCAGGAAGCTTTTGAAACCGAAGAAGACACTCAACAAAAAGACAAACCCTTAATTCTTAGCGGATTTACTGCTGAAGAAAAACAAGCATTCCTGGAGTTCGGCAGACTGCGAAACTATGATATCGGAGACAGTATCACAATCAGCGAAGAACATGCCGGCTCGATTATATTAGTGGAAAAGGGAGAAATCTCAGTCTGGCTTCAAAATACAACCGTAGATTTCTTAAGAAGAGATGATACCTGGGGAGAAGAAGAATTTATACTCACAAATACTAGCCCTACCGCTCTCCAGGCAGAAGTTCCAACCACGATCAGGTTTTTTGAGCATAAAAAAATGTTGGATTTCTTCGCCTATAGAAGTGAAAAATTATTAAAAAGATTTTTGATCAACCTGGCAAACAGCATTTTCTTTAAATGGAGAAAATCCTTGCAAAGAATTGTAAGATTAAAATTAGTAGATTTTGAAAGAAAATAAATTATAATGAAGGCTATATGAGTTTATCTTTTAAAGATCAGATGACGCAAGCTGTACCGAATTATATAAACGGAACAACCAGGTTTCAAAAAATTAGTAGCCTTTTATTTGCCAATGAACCCTGGCAGAAAGAAGCTTTTGAAAATCTTAAAAATTTACTGAAAAATATGCGGGAAATTACTGCCTCCGATATTGACCTTGGCAGTGCAAGTTCGAGCCACCATGTCTGGTATCGTGTTTTTGGCACAAAAGCTCCTAATTTAGAGGTTCCACAATATTCGAATGATGAAATCACTTCTATGCTGTTAAGCATCATTTCGGAGGACCAGAAAGAACAACTTTATAAAAACAGAAACTTAGACTTCTCTCTGGGAATTGCACTTGAGCCGGGAGAAGAAAACAGCAGGTTCAGAGGTAACATTTATTATGACACCAATCATCTTGTAGCCAATTTTAGAAGAATTAATCAGAAAGTATTTAAAATTGAAACTCTCAGTTTTCCTGAGCCAATTATAAAGAGGTTGAATCTTCGTTATGAGAAATCCGGTTTAATATTAATTACCGGGATTACAGGTTCCGGGAAAAGTACAACTCTCGATTCGATTATCGATATGTGCAACAATACAAATGAAGCTCATATAGTTATTATCGGAAGCCCGATCGAATATATTCACAAACCGAATAAATGTATCATCCGGCATAGAGAAGTCGGCGAAGATGTTTTAAGTTTTCAAAAAGGTACGATTCAGGCTCTCCGTCAGGATCCTGATATAATTGTTGTGGGTGAAATGCGAGATGCTGAAACTATTGCCACAGTTCTGGAAGTAACCGACAGTGGTCATAAAGTATATACAACCCTTCATACAAGTTCAGCGATAGACAGCATCCATCGTATAATAGGAGAATTTTCCCCGGCAGAACAAGAGAGAATAAGAAACCGCCTGGCTGATACTTTGAAATTAGCTATTTCTCAGAAATTAATACCAAATAAAGAAGGCAAATATACAATGGCTAAAGAGATTCTTTCTGTAAATGCATCTGTCAGCGCAGCCATACGCAACAACAATATCGGTGAAATCTATCAAATGATAACCGAAGGTAAATCCAAGGGAATGATGACCCTTGAACAAGACCTTTTTAATCTTTATCGAAAGGGTATTATCACCAAAGAAAATGCTATGAATTATTCAAATAATCGGAAAAGGATGCTCAGGTTTTTAGGACATTAAGATTATTATGGCTAAAAAGAAGAAAATTAAAGGTAAAATAGCATTTGGTATTTTCCAGGAAGGATTATCTATAAAGATAGCTCAGTTATTCTTTTCCAA
>JAUWNO010000261.1 GCA_030612605.1 Armatimonadota bacterium | reverse complement strand
TACCAATTTTCACCGATGATATTTACTATCACTGTTTATATGTTTTGGATAAAGATGAGCTGGATAAATTTCAGGAATACACAAAAGAACTGAAGCTGATCGAAGAAAATGATCTGGCAATAAAGCAGGATTCAACAGTTGCAAAATATGAACCCAAGCTTGAAAACCCTGCAGAACTCATTTTTATGAGATATGCTTGTTATCCATACACAGGTTCAAAAACTGTTCACCTGGATATTGTTGATGGAAAGATTAAAAGTGAAAAACCTTACAAAAATGAAGTTATGGAACAAGAATTCGATGTTGATCTTGAAATTGATATAGATAAAATCCAAGATTACTATTTTGTATTTTCACTCTTTGATACTTCCAATTATGAAACATTTTCTGAAGTAAAAACTGCGGAAATTGTATATCCTGATATGCTTCCCGAAATCCCACCATTTACAGTTATTGATGGCAAGAATGATAAAGGTGATTATAACTATATTTCCTGGGGAAAACCTGTTGTTTACCTTACCAATTCATCATACTTAAATGAAGAAAAAACCAAACTGCTGGTTAACTATGATACAATGACAAACGAGAATTATAAGATCAGGAATATCTATTTCATTGTTTATGATGATGCAGAAAATAAAATCGAAGAAATAAATGAATTTTATCAAGATAAGAAATTGAAGATCAAAATTCCTCCCAATACTGAATCTTTAACATTCGAAATAACGTTGAAATGCAATAATCCGGTTGGCGACAATTATGTGTTTTATCAGGATATTTCCTGGAATGACCAAACAAAATCTCTTACACCGGGAACATTGTATTTTAGCGATACCAGAGAAGATATTTATAAATACTCTTACTATATTTATAAACGAAATTATTCCGGCGAAGAATTTCGTTTATCCAAAAAAATTGTAGGTTCACAAAGAGAGCTTTACGATAATATTCGATATAAAAATGCTCATTTTAAAATAGCTACAAAATTTGATGCTGATAAACGCCTGATCTATGTTTCTCCAGCTTTCTCGGTAAGACGCGATTATAATCAGGGCACCATGGTTAGAAGCAACTTGTATCCATCCGAAGTTGAGAAAACTCTGAGAGGTTATAAAGAACAAATCGCTGATCATACTGCATCTAAAGATACTTTGGAAACCGAAGAAGAAATTAAAGAAGCTGATGATGCAATCGAACACTATCAAAACCTGTTTGACCTTCTAACTAATCATCCTATCTCCAAAGAAGCAGCTTCATTTTCCAATCCCAAAGCTCGTATCAAATACCTCGATAAATCTCGCCACATTGCTGCAAACTCATTTGAATATAAAATTGTAAAAAGCGATGATAAAGGTCATTTTACTGAAACTCCGATTTATATCAATGAAAATGCAAAACCGGTTGATGTAGAAAAAAATATTGCTTTGATTTCTTATGAAGGTTTTGGCAGAGACCATTTCTTTCCCATTCCCAACTGGTTTAAAACCACGATGTTTCCAGCTTTTCTGGCTACAATGATTTTTGCTGGGTTTGTTTTCTTTATGATTGGAAAAGCAAAAAAGGGACACGATCTTTTTGTGCGACCAATTGCAGGTATCGAAGAAATTGATAATGCAATCGGTAGAGCAACAGAAATGGGAAAACCTATCCTGTTTGTTCCCGGAACATCAGGAATCAGCGATGTGGCAACTCTTGCCGGTCTTTCGATTTTGGGTCGGGTTGCCAAGAAAGCTGCTGAATATGACACAAAAATCCTGGTTCCATGCCGTGATTACTTGGTTCTACCTATTGCTCAGGAAATCGTTAAAGAAGCACATTACGAAGCTGGACGACCGGATACTTACGATAAAACGAGCGTATTCTTTATTACAACTGCTCAATTCCCGTTTGTTGCCGGTGTGAATGGTATTATGGTTCGTGAAAAAACAGCTACTAACTTCTTTATGGGAATGTTCTGGGCAGAAGCGCTTCTGATGACTGAAACCGGAAACAGTACCGGAGCAATTCAAATTGCAGGTACAGATGCTGCAACACAGCTTCCTTTCTTTATCACCACTTGCGATTATACTTTGATCGGTGAAGAGCTTTACGCTGCTTCTGCCTATCTCGCCAGAGAACCGATGCAGTTGGGTACTCTCAAAGGCGTGGATTATACAAAATTACTGATTTTATTACTTATCATTTCAGGAACTATACTTTCGAGTGTGCATTTAACTTTTTTAATGAATGCATTCCCAGAGAAGTAGGAGGATAGATGAAAAGACAAATTCCATTAATAATTGTAATAGGTCTCGGCCTTTTATTTGTTGTTCATACATTTGTTCCACATAAAATCTCCGAAGATTTTTACGAATGGTGGCAAACCTGGTCCAAAGCAATATCGCCCTTCATGGTCTCGTTGGGAGTTATGAGTCTCTTTATGGTACATACAACAAAAATCAAACGCAAAACTGCCAACTGGCAATACAGCTTCGTTGTTTTAGGAGGATTATTGATAACTGCTTTTGCCGGATTTATGTGGGGCACAAGAGAAGGAACTCCTTATATGTGGCTTTTCAAAAACATACAAATGCCAATGAGTGCAACCATGTTTTCGTTGCTCGCATTTTATATTGCTTCTGCTGCTTATAAAGCTTTCCGCGCTCGCTCTGTTGAAGCTACTGTGCTATTACTTGCAGCAGTAATTGTGATGTTAGGTCAGGTTCCTTTAGGAGCCCAAATTTCACATTGGATTCCGGATACTTCCAAATGGATTCTTAATGTTCCCAATCTTGCCTCAAAAAGAGCAATTGCTCTTGGAGTAGGGTTGGGTATCACAGCAACATCACTCAAAATTCTTTTGGGAATTGAACGAAAATATCTGGGAGGTGATTAGGATGAGTAATAATAAGAAAAACATCTTCTGGGATAGAATGCAAAATTTAGACCGACGATATATCTACATCGTAGTTGCATTAGCCATCATCATCCCCTTACTTATTCCGTTTAATTCTAAAACTTATATTACTGAACCGGTAGAGAATCTTTATAAGAAGGTGGATTCATTCACTGAAAGAGAAGATAGAGCAATTTTAATGTGTTTCATGCACGATGCATCCACAATGCCGGAACTTTTCCCAATGGAAGTTTCTATTTTAAGACACTGCTTTGAAAGAAAAATCAAGGTGTTCACTATCTGTTTCTTTCCCACTGCTGCACCTCTTATAGATTATGCTATCAACACAGCAAAAGAAGTGGGCGGTTTTGATGTGAGATCCGGTATCGATTATTGTAATTTCGGATATAAACCTTATGCTTTATTCCTGCCGATTCTTTTGGGAATGGGAGAAGACATTGCAGAAGCAGTAGAAACCGATTCGGAAGGAAGAAAAGTTGAGAACCTGGAAATCATGAAAAATTTGAAAAATTACAATGAATTGAACCTGGTCATAGATTTCTCAGCTTCTGCCAGCGTTCAAACCTGGATTACTTATGCCAGGGTAAAATTCGGAGCAAATATCGGGGCAGGAATAACTGCTGTGATGGCTGCTGAAAATTATCCTTTCCTGCAAACAGGACAACTCGTGGGCATGTTAGGCGGATTGAAAGGTGCTGCAGAATATGAAAAACTGGTTGATGTTTTTGCGGCGTACGAAAGCGAAGATCATCTTAATGGAAGACCTTTTAGTAAAGAAATCGTCAAAGAAACCTGGATTCCAATCACTGATAAAAATATTCCATATCAATTTAAAACTGCAAGAATCGGCATGAATGCACAATCTGTTGCTCATATCATGATAATCGTTTTTATTATCCTTGGTAATATCGGTTAGTTTGGGACCCGGAACAGCAAAAATAAAGAGTTAGGATAGGAGGAACCATGTTTGGAACAATAAGTAATATAGTAGCAGCTTTCTTAACCCTTTGTATCTTTTCATTTTTATACAAAGATAATCCGTTCTATAAATT
>JAUWNO010000409.1 GCA_030612605.1 Armatimonadota bacterium | reverse complement strand
ATTTCTCAGAATGGTTGTTATCGTCAAGTTTTTTCACATTCAATCAGACTTGATTTGAAGATTTGGTGATCAAAAAATAGAACACGGATGACACGGATGGAACGGATTTTCACCGATAAAAATGAATTTGCAATTTGGAATTTATTTGCTATTTGATTCTTTTAGGGTTCAGGGTTCAGGGTTCAGGGTTGAAATGAAACAAAGTCTCTTTTAACTTTTCTCTAATTTATTATTTGTAATTTGGATTTTTGTTTGTAATTTGAAATTTGATATTTGGATTTTTATTTGTTATTTGTAATTTGTTATTTGATATTTGGTATTTCTTATTAGATTTCTACCAGCTTTGTTGGTTCATATTGGTTGGAAACAACTAAGTTCAAATCATGATTAACCATCTTCAAATAATATTCCATCAAAAAACGAGCAGTTTCCGGTGTATTATTTATTTCACTCAAATGGGCAAGAATCAGGTTTTTCAATCCCGGATGAATTATGCGACTGATGATACCAACAGCCTGCTCATTAGAAAGATGCCCCTGTTTGCCTTTTACTCTTTGTTTAAGATGCCATGGATATGGTCCTTCTATGAGCATTTTTTCGTCATGATTGCTTTCTAAAATGATGGTTGTAGAGTTCTTTAATTTTTTTATGGTCAGTCTCGTACTGAAACCCAGATCTGTAGCAACTGCAAGTTTCCTGTTTTTATCACCTTTTTTGCGGAAAATGAAATTTGAACTTTCTAAAGAATCGTGGGAAGAAGAAAAAGGATTTATGCGGATATCTCCAATCTCAAATTTATCTTCATTATAAAAAAATCGTGCCTTAAAAGGAAGTTTACCCAAATGCTTTCTTTTCATTAGAAAAGCTGATTCATTAATATAAAGCGGGATGTTCAACATTCTGCAGATAATACCAGCTCCGCTGATATGGTCATGATGATCGTGGCTGATGAGCAGGGCATTAAATCCGGTTTTATCTATACCAATTTTTTCAAGAGCCAGCAGAATTTTTTTACCGCTGAGTCCGGCATCCAATAGTAATTTTGTTTTTTCTGTTTGAATAACAAAACAATTGCCTTTACTTCCGCTTGCCAGAACTGCTGTTTGAAACATCTATATCCTTATTTCCGGAACTTTTCCACGAGTCGCCCCATAGTATAAAAATTATTCAACAGGGTAAACATTCTCTTCGTTTCCGTCAAAAGTCGGATTAATATTTCGAGTCTGCCACGTTTTTCTTGCTTTTCTCTCAATCTGAATGCACGAGTATTTTTTGTTAGGCACATTCTCTACTCTCACAATATGTAGCAAATTTTCAGCGACTTCTATTATTTTCATCATTTTTTTAATTTCTGCAACCAATGGTTACAGTTTTTGCTATAATCATTCAATTTTGTCTTTGTCGTTCTCTTTTGATAATAGCTTCTTAATTTCTCTATCAAAATCAGAAATATAATTCTTGTCTTGAGTAACTCTATATTCTTCATACTCGCTCTCAGCTTTAAGTTTTGCTTCCAACATCGAAATTTTACCAAGGTTTGTAAGTATTGGAGAGTCGGAAAGTTCTAAAAATTTTATCAGAAACTCTTCCCAGTCTTTCATATTCATTACTTTTCTATTCATTGCCCTGCTTTCTGCTAAATCAAGATAAGCAGTTACAATTCGTTGCAAAGCTTTTAAATGCTCTTCATTTAAATAATTTTTGGCAATACTTACATCGCTTTTTAATATTTTTCCTTCGGGAGCTTGTTTCCAAGTTTTAAGTCCCATAAATACTTTTTTAGCATCAGCTTCGCTGTAGATAATTTCCGCAGCAGTTTTGCCTGTAATTGCCCAATGCAATTTATTTTGAACAGTTGCAAAAAAATGTTTTGTTATTTCAGCTTTGCTGTCATAATCGGCGGAAAGTGCATAAATATCTGTTATCTTCTGATACATTCTTCGTTCACTTAAACGGATTTCTCGAACTCGTTCAAGCATTTCTTCAAAGTAATCTATTCCGAAGTGTTTTATTTGTTTGAGTCTTTCATCATCCATTGCAAAACCTTTGATGATGTATTCGTGCAGAATTTCTGTAGCCCATTTTCTAAATTCCGTTGCTCTATGTGAATTTACACGATAACCAACAGCTGTAATAGCTTTAAGACTGTAATATTTTACCTCTTTTTCTTGTGTTTTATCTTTGATAGCTCCGTGTCGTGTGGTATGTCGGAAATACCGACACACCTGTTTTTCATCTAATTCACCTTCTGAAAATATTTTTTTCAAATGTTCAGTTATTGTAGAGCGACCCTTCTCAAAAAGTTCGGCAATTAATTTTTGAGTAAGCCAAAGCGTTTCATCTTTAAAAAATACATCGATATTTACTTTGCCGTTTTTAGTTTGGAAAATTACAAAGTTTGTGAAAAGTTGTAATTCAGAATTGATAAATCTTTTTTTTTTCTTACTCATCGTTTTTCCTCGTTGCTAATTTATCAAACTTTCGAATGTTTCGACTTCGTCGAATCGTCTAAT
>JAUWNO010000087.1 GCA_030612605.1 Armatimonadota bacterium | reverse complement strand
ACAATTTTTCAGTCAAGTATGTTACCAGGAAAGAATCAATGTGGAGTCCCTCGCCGTATTAAGCCGACGGAGTCGGCTACTCCATAATATTCTTCAGCACTTTCCTCAAAAACGTCCCGGTATAAGATTTCTTATGTTTTGCGATCTGTTCTGGAGTTCCAGTAGCTACAACTTTTCCACCTTCATCTCCACCTTCGGGTCCCAGATCGATAATATAATCCGCACATTTGATAACATCGAGATTGTGCTCGATTACAATAATTGTATTTCCCATTGAAACCAGGCGATGAAGCACATTTAAAAGCTTTTTAATATCATCAAAATGCAGACCTGTTGTTGGTTCATCCAGAATATAAAGTGTTTGTCCGGTAATGGTTTTACTGAGTTCCCTGGAAAGTTTCACTCTTTGAGCTTCACCACCGGAAAGAGTAGTGGAAGGTTGACCGAGTTTGATATATTCCAATCCAACTTCGATGAGAGTTCGCAGCTTCTTGTTTATAGCCGGAACATTTGCAAAAAACTCGACAGCTTCCTGAACATCCATATCAAGAACTTCAGAAATATTTTTTCCTTTGAATCTAACTGAAAGAGTTTCTTTATTATAACGCTTTCCTTTGCAGACTTCGCAGGTTACGAAAATATCCGGCAGGAAATGCATTTCGATTTGTTTTACACCAGCACCTTTACAGGCTTCACATCTTCCGCCTTTCACATTGAAAGAGAATCTTCCGGGCTTATAACCTCGCAGCTTGGAAGCAGGAAGTTGAGCAAATAAATTTCGGATAGGATCGAAAAGCTTGATGTAAGTAGCAGGATTGGAACGTGGAGTTCTGCCAATCGGTTGCTGGTCTATGCTGATAACTTTATTCAGGAATTCATAACCGGTTATTTTTTTGTATTTTCCTTCGCGGATGTGTGAGCGGTTGAAAGTATTTGTCATAGCAGGATAAAGAATTTGATTTATCAAAGAACTTTTTCCTGAACCGGAAACTCCGGTTACACAGGTAAAAAGTCCAATTGGAATTTTCACATTAATTTTTTTCAAGTTGTTTTGTTTCGCACCTGAAATCTCGATAAACCTGATATCCGGTTTTGCTCTCGAGGTTGGATAATTTATAGATAGTTTTTTTGCTAAATACTTACCTGTGAGGGATTTTTTGGAAAGTAAGATTTGCTCTAATTTGCCCTGAAATACGATTTCACCACCATAAATTCCTGCTTTTGGTCCAAAATCCAGAATCTCATCAGCGGAGCGGATCATCTCCTCATCGTGTTCTACAACAATGACAGTATTTCCCAGATCCCGTAATTCCTGCAGCATTTTTATTAATCGTTTATTATCTCTTTGATGAAGCCCAATACTCGGTTCATCCAAAATGTACATCACTCCAACCAGACTACTGCCAATCTGGCTTGCCAGACGAATTCTCTGAGATTCTCCACTGGATAATGTCGGAGCTTTTCTATCCAATGTGAGATAATGCAATCCTACATTGATCAGAAATGAAAGCCGGTTTTTGATTTCCTTCAGAACTTCATAAGCAATTATTTTATCGTTTCCTTCAAGCTGAAGATTCTCAAAAAAACTTTTTGCTTCAGAAATGGAAAGATTTGTAATTTGATCGATGCTTGTATCAGCAATTTTTACAGACAGACTTTCTTTACGCAATTTCTTCCCATCACAATCGATACACGGTTTCGTACTGAGATATTGCATGTAATATCTTCTCATATACTCAGAATTGGTCTCGCTCATTCGTCGCTTCAAAGTATGGATCAAACCTTCATAAGGTGTATGAAATTGACCGGAACTGTTTTTTGAATACCAGCTCAATTTTATTCTTTTTCCACTAGAACCATACAAAAGAACTTTTTTTACCATTTCAGTTAACTGATTCCAGGGAGTGTTCAAAGAAAAATTGTATTCTCTGGAAAGGGAATTCAGGATTCTCATTCGCCAACTACTGGTTTTCTGATTCATATTTCCCCAATGAATCACAACTCCATCCAAAATAGAAAGTTCAGGATTTGGAATGATCAAATCAGGATCGAATTCTAAACGTGAACCTAATCCATTACAGGTTTGGCACATTCCGATGGGACTGTTAAAAGAAAAATGTTGAGGAGTAAGCTCAGGATAACCAATCCCGCATTTTGTGCAGGAATTTGATTCTGAGAGAAGTTCGGTTCTTTTCTCATCCACAAAATCTACTTTGATATAACCGCTGCTGAGCCTTAAAGCAGTTTCTACCGAATCCATCAAACGTGTACGAATTCCCTCTTTCAAAACCAGTCTATCCACCACGATATCAATAGTGTGTTTACTTTTTTTATCAAGATGGATTTCTTCGGAAAGTTTGTGAATTTTTCCATTGATTTTGATGCGAACAAAACCTTCATTCCTGGCTTCTTCAATCTCTTCTTTATGTTCACCTTTCCTGTTTTGAACAATGGGAGCAAGAATCTGGATTTTTGTTTTTGGAGGGTTCTTCAGAATCTGGTCAACTATCTGATCAACAGTTTGAGAACCAACTTCGTCTCCGCAGTTGTAACAAAACTGCTTTCCAATCCGAGCATAAAGAATTCTCAGATAATCGTAAATTTCTGTAATTGTACCCACAGTAGAACGCGGATTTTTGCTGGCAGCTTTTTGTTCGATGGAAATAGCAGGAGATAAACCTTCAATGTAATCCACTTTCGGCTTTTCCATCTGACCCAGAAATTGACGTGCATAAGCGGAAAGTGATTCCACATATCTACGTTGTCCTTCTGCATAAAGAGTATCAAAAGCGAGAGATGATTTACCGGAACCGGAAACACCTGTTATCACAATTAATTTATTTCTGGGAATTCTAACATCAATATTTTTGAGATTGTGTTCCTGAGCTCCCTTGATGTAAATTTCAGTTTTCATTTTTTACCCGCGAAAAACACCCCATTAAATAAAAGAGATTTAACGGGGCAGGCGAAAAGACACGAAAAAAATAATTATAAATCTTTCTCATTTCAATTTTTAATTTTTTTCTAACTCACCCTCAATCCCTCTCTTTATCACAAGAGAGGGATGACTGTCCAGTCCTAAATATGGTTGATGCATTTTCTTATTTCTTCTTGCTTTTCTTATGTTCCTTCTCTTTGGAATATCTTCCATATTTTCATCAAAAAGAGAAGGACACGCCTTCGCCAGCTTCGGCGGTGCAGGCAGCAGGATGAGTTTAGGATGAATACAAGCTTATTATCCCGATTTCTCGTAAAATTTGTCTATTATAATCCATATCTGTCTTCACTCCAACAAGTTAGATAGCTTAAAATGAAGTGGGAAAATGTTATTAACAATTAAATTTTTCCCATAAATTATTAATGAGTGCATTAAATTTCCGACATATTGTTTTCTCCTTCCGAACTTTTTAGTTCGGAAGGAGTAAAAAACACTTATAAACTTTTTTCAGAAACCCATAAATTCATTTATGGGAAATTGAACGAAATCAAAATAAAGGAACCATTTCAATGGTATCCATAATTTCATGTCTATTTCATATTTTCGATATATGAATTTATATTTGCTGTATCCTGATATGCTTTGAGCTTTTCAAGAAGTTCGATTCCTCGTTCCTTTGAATCTGCATAAACCGCTGCCTGATAAATTATGAATGGTAAATTTTCATTTGTTTTATTGAACTGAATAGCATCTTCAATAAACAGAAAACCTTGTTCAATATTATCATTTTCGATAAAATAATAACCTGCTTCAATATAAAGTTGAGAAAGACCGGAATAAAATCTACTTTTATCTTGAATAAAAGCGATTCCTTTTTCCATATATATTATCGCATTAGGATAGTCTTTTTGTTTGTGATAATGTTGTGATGCTCGCATATATGCAGCCCCATAATTATTCAAAAGACGGATCATATTATTATCTTTATATAGGGTTTCATCGAAAATCCCGCGATAGGAATATACTGAATCAATGTTGGTTGTCAGTCGCTGAATATCGTATTGAGAATCTTTTTTGGATGAAACAAGCCTGTCTATCATTCCTTCGTTACGGAGATATTTTTCAAAACCGATTGCATCTGGAGTGGTTACAGCAAAATAGATTGGACGCTTTCCGTAATTATCTTTAATGATCTGCAAAGTAGCGAGGTCTTTCACATACAGAATTTTTCCTTTTTTAAATTCTACTTCGAGATAATCATTTTCATTCTGTCCTTTGATTTTCAGTTTTACATCTTTTGGCATTTGCATTGGATACAACGGAGATTTTGGACTTTCCTGGCAAAGATCAATAAGTTCATCCTGTTTTTCGATTGGTAATGAATTCCCATATTTGTCGCGAAAAACAAATTCAATTCCTTCATTATCTCGCAGTTGTTTTATATACCAGCCAGTGTTTAATAAACTCAAGTTGGCAATCGTAATATCTTTTCGAATCCCTTTACATTGTTCATTTTTAAATTTCATTGCTCTGGCAATATCTTCTTTTGTTTTTTCAGTTGGGAAAACATCTCGAGCAGGATAAGTGTTTTCGGTTACATTCGGGTCAGCTACAGCTTGAGCATACCAGACAGGGAAAGTATCATTATCACCATTTGTGAATATAATCGCATTTTCTTCCACACTGTTAAGAATATTTTGTCCATAATCCAGAGCAATGAATTCTTTGTGACGGTCGTGAATATGATATTGAGAAGCAAAATTCAAAATTGGTAATCCTAAAACCAAAAATATGATCAGGATAAAAAGCGGTTTACTTTTCTTACGAAAATAGCTGATTAATCCTAATGAACCGATTGCCATCCAAACAGTCCAGAAATTGTAGGCTGCAACATAGAAATAATCACGATCACGAACTTCCGTATCAGAGAGATTTATCACGAAAACCATTGCAATGGAAGCCATAAAGAAAAATGAAAAGAAATAAGCGAATGAATGCTTGTTCTTCTTAAAATGATAATAAGCTCCACCAAAACCTAAAAGTGTAACAATCAAATTTGAAATTGTCTGGATAAATAATTGAGGTGTTCTAAACCATCCGGCTAAAGTTTCAGCATGAAAAAACTGCCAACTGAAATACCGTAAGAATTGTTCTTTCATTTGATACAAAAAAGTAGCTCGACGAACAAACATACTGGTCGGTCCGTATTGTCTTCTCAAAATATAATCTGTAAATAGTTTCAAATTATGAGGATGACCTTCATTAATAAATGGACGGAATTCCGAACGAATATACAGGAAAAGATGCGTGCTCAATCCAACCAGTATCATAAGAAGAGCGAATAACCAGACTTTGGATGCGACTTCTTTCTTTAAATGAAAATATAAAATCCCAACAAATGCAATGGCAAACATATATTTTGCTAGAGCTGGGAGATGTGTATTTTTTCCAATTTCATTGAAAATAAGATAGATAATCACCAATCCGATTGTATAGATAACAGCTCTTGTCCAGAATTTTGATGATTTAATATTGTCTTTTATTAATGGATAAACGACAATAAACAGAACTGCCGGAGCTATTTGCAGAGAAGTTTGATGGATACTAAAACCAAGAAAGAAAATGTAGATTATCAAAATTAAAATATTCTGATGAGAAAGACCTTTAGATTTTTCCACCCAAACAAGTGTGAGCCAAATCACAAGATTAATAGTAAAAACCAGTCCGGAATACACTTCTGCTTCGATGGCATTTGTCCAGAATGTAAAGGAAAAAGCAGTATACATGGCTGCTATAAATCCACCGAGATATGCAATGTAAGCATCAGTTTCAGATTTCAACCACATAGTTATAAGTTTTACAGTGAACAGATAAGTGAACATTACTGCAAAAGATGATAAAAGACCGGAAAGAAAATTTACAACTTGAGCATGAGGAAAACCAAAATTAAAAATGGTGAAGAACCTTCCTAATAAAATATAAAAAGGATTTCCAGGTGGATGGGGAATTCCGAGAATGCTGCTGCAGGTAATATACTCTCCTGCATCCCAAAAAGAAAGTGAACGGGCATGTGTTAAATAATAAACAAAAAGTGAAACAGCAAAAATAAGCACAGCATATAATGTGTTATTTTTTCTATTTATAAAAGGTTGAGGTTTTAAATACATTTTTTATCTCCATAATCTCAAAATTGATGGAAAATTGTTTTACTTGAAAATATCGTCAAGAAATAAAAAAGGATATTTATCCACGAATTACACCCCGATACAGTCATTCTTCCTTACGGGGCAGGCGAATTAACACGAAGAAATAAAATCATCAAAATCATGACCAAGTTTGCTGAAAAGGTTTAAGAGGTTTTTCTTCCTGCTGAACCTTTTCAATGGTGAAAATTCCATCCTGCCAACCTAACTATTGAAAATGTTTATTTGAGAGATTTCCTCTGATTGTAAACCTTTTCAAGGTTGGATTACCGGATTAGTGATGTAACCGTTTATCTTGATAATGAAATGTAAAACTTGACGATAAAATAAATCTTGTAATTTTAGCCAAAGGATTAAATAGAGTTCATCCGTAAACTCACCCCCGACCCCTCTCTTTGGAAAAGAGAGGGGAGAGTGAGAACTCGAATCCTCTGAATTCATCAATGTTTCCCCTCTTTTGCAAAGAGGGGTTAGGGGAGTTAGAAATCGAAAAATCATACTTTACCCCGTTAGATAAAAAAGTATATGGTAAGAATTATTGAAAATGTGTAAATTATCTTACGGGGTTTACGGATAAACACTAAATAATGTTTCAGGGAAGATAAAAAATGAATGTAGTTCTGTTGGGAATTCAGGGAAGTGGAAAGGGAACGCAAGCAGAACTTCTGAGCCAAAAGTATAAGTTACCTCATATTAATGTGGGAGATTCATTGAGAGAAAACATCCAAAATCAGACGGAATTAGGTAAGATTGCAAAATCGTATATTGATAAAGGTGAACTTGTGCCGGATGAATATGTATTTGCCATTGTAGAAGATGTTTTGAACAAAGCTGAAAAAGGCTTTTTTCTTGATGGTTTTCCTCGCAATCTGGAGCAGGCAAAATTTCTATTGAGTAAATTTAAAATAGATAAATTTCTTTTACTCGAATTGGATGAGGAAACTGCCATCAAAAGAATCTTAGCTCGCAGACAATGCAAAAAATGTAAGAAGGTTTATAATATCTTATTCCAAAAACCAGAAGTAGAAAATGTTTGTGATATATGTGGTGGAGAGTTAATTCTTCGGGAAGATGACAATAAACAGGCAATCAAAAAAAGAATAGAAAAATTTCATCATGAAACCGAAAAAGTCATTAAGCTTTTTAAAGAGCAAAGCAACTTCATTACGATAAACGCAGCTCAATCTCTTTTAGCAATTAATAAGGAAATCATTTCAAAGATAAATTGATAAAATGGAAAAGCCAAATTTTTCAATTAAAGTGGAAAGAACTGCTTTAATAATTCTTAACTTATTTGCGATAATAAACATCAGGATTTTATTTCTCACTCCTTCAGATTATCTTGAAGCATTATTATTTCGCAGTTATACTTTTATCACAATTTTTGCTCTCCTCTTCTTTCACTTGATGAGATTCTTGAATAAAGGGATTTCATCTGAAAAAATTAGAAATCTAATTCCGGATATTATTTTTATATTAGTGGCTATATTCTTAAAGGACTCGGAAAGAGTTTTCCTGTTTTATCTTCTTGGACGGCAGACGTTTATGTTCATCAGAGGTCTTGCACTTGCCAGCTATGAAGGAAGATCGCGTGATAGATTAGCTCACAATCCACCGATTTTTGTGCTCTACAGTTTTATGCTTGCCATTTTTATAGGTACACTTCTTTTATTGCTGCCCAGAGCAACTGTAGAAGGTGAGCATACTTCATTATTAGATGCACTTTTTACATCAACTTCCGCCACCTGTGTAACAGGTTTGATCGTAAAAAACACTGGTACACATTTCACGCTGTTCGGAAAATCAATTATTTTGCTGCTTATTCAAATTGGTGGATTGGGAATTATGACCGTTTCCAGTGCTTTTGCTATGATGCTGGGTCAGAGATTAACTGCACGTAGCGAAAATCTTATTCAGAATGTGGTTGGTGAATCCA
>JAUWNO010000444.1 GCA_030612605.1 Armatimonadota bacterium | reverse complement strand
ATAAATCTCTGGAAGATAAAATCCGTTTTTCATCAAACTTCATAAATGGAAGCTGCTGCGGAATCGAGCCGGTTGCTAAAATCAGATAATTTGCTGAATATGAACTCTCTTCTCCATCCAAATTTCTGGAAATAATTTTATAATAATCTTTACATTTTTCAATTTGAATAACTGTCTCGTTTATATTTGGAATATCTCTCTTTTTAAATAAATATTCAACACCGGAAACCAATCTCTCCACAATAGAATTCTTTCTTTCCCACACTTCTGGATAATCGATTTCAGAGTTATCTACCTTAATTCCAAAGTTTTCAGATTCTTTTATTTCAGTAAATAAATCCGCTACTTTTACTAAAGATTTGGTTGGAATACAGCCATGATTCAAACAAACTCCGCCCAATCTTTCCTTTTCAAAAACAGCAACATCGATTCCATATTGATTCAGCCTGATTGCAGAAACATAACCTCCTGGTCCACCACCGATTATTGCCACAGCAAAATGCTTCACATCTCTCTCCTCAAATGGCTGTTCAAAATTCTTTTTGCCTTCCGATATTTAGCTACAACTCTCCTGGAGACATTTATTCCATCATCTCGCAATTTGTCTGCAATATCCTGATCGCTCAAAGGTGAACGTTTATCTTCATACTCGATAAAACGTTTGATAATGGTTTCTACGTTTTGACGGGAAATGGAATTATAATTTGTATCTTTTCCAGCAGTGCTCGTAAAAAAATCTTTCAAACACATAATACCAAAAGGAGTATCTGCATATTTAGTTCTTACAACGCGAGAAATGGTGGATTCATTAACCTGAAGTTCTTCAGCAATAACAGAATAAGTGAGCGGTTCCAGAACTCCACTGTTATTGTAGAAAAAATCTCGTTGGTTGCGAATTATCGATTTCACAACTCTATCCAAAGTTCTACTTCTCAAATAAATAGATTTAATTATAAATTTTGCGGAATTGATTTTATTACGCACATAATCAACAGCACTTTTATCGGTTTTTATTTGTTTAAGAATATCCCGATATCTTCTGCTCAATCTGATTTTTGGGAATGAAAAATCATTGGTGATAACTTCATAATCGTTTCCAATCTTTTTGATAATAACATCAGGTAGGATATAATTGGTCTCATTAGATTGCAAACGTAATCCAGGTTTTGGATCAAGTTGCCCAATTAGATTTTTCCAGATAAGAACAGAATTCAGAGTTACTCCATATTTTGAAGCTATTTTCTTATAACGTTTATGAATCAGATCGTCAAAATCATCTTGAATAATCCTAACCAAATGAACTTGTTCGTTTTCATCCAACTGAGCAATCAGGCATTCCTGAATATTTCTGGCAGTAATTCCACATGGTTCAAAACGCAGTATTATCTTTTGGATTTCCTCTGCACGCTCCGCAGAAATTCCATATTCAGATGCCAGAAAATATAAATCAAAATCTATAGGTAAAAAACCATAATCATCTGTGCTGTCTATAAGTTCATACGCAAAATCAAATTCATTTTCCGGTAAATTCTGTTTTTCAAGTTGATAAAGAAAATCCTCTTTATTATCTTCTTTAGAATGCAAAAACTGCTCAAAATTCACTCGTTCAGATGCCTTTATTTTGTAAGATTTATCATCGGAATTAATTTCATTCCAGGAATCCAGGATTTCACTTAATTTTTCACATTCTTCCAGAGTTTTTTCCAGTTCAGAATCGCTTTTCTCTTTCACATCATCTATTTCAGGAGCTTCCTCTTTTTCCTTCGCAGATGCTGTTTCTTCAGAAGTTTCATCTTCAGGTTTTTGCTCGAGAAGTTCCAACTTCGGATTATTTACAAGTTCTTGTTTGAGATATGTCTCTAATTCTAAAAGTGGCATTGCCAGCATTTCCAAAGATTGAAGCATTTTTGGCTTCAAGAGAAGACTTTGAGTTAATTTTTGAGAAATTGATTGTCTAAGTTTCATTATTCATATTCAAATGGATTTGTAAATCTATCTCCAAGATAAACTTCGCGAGCTTTTTCATTATTTACCAATTCCCTGGAAGTTCCGGTAAAGAGGATTTCTCCTTTATAAATAATATAAGCTCTTTCCGTGATTTTCAAAGTTTCTAAAACATTATGGTCAGTAATAAGCATTCCGATGTTTTTTTCTTTCAGCCTTTGAATGATATCCTGAATATCGGCAACAGCCAGAGGATCGACTCCGGCAAAAGGTTCATCCATCAGCATAAAAGATGGAGAGGTCACCAGTGACC
>JAUWNO010000448.1 GCA_030612605.1 Armatimonadota bacterium | reverse complement strand
AGTATCATTCTGGTTGCCATAAGTTATAGCATCCAGGTCAAATCTTATGCCGGCATTTTCGTTAGGACCGGCAAAAATCAGGGAACTGAAAAATAAAGTCATCCCTAATATTAAAATTAATCTTTTCTTTTTCATCTTTTTCTCTCTTTATTCCATATAATTAAATACAGAACTCTTTCTCTTTTTTTGATTAAACCGTTCGGAAGGTCAAGCAGAAGGAAAACCGCAAGAGACCATACCAGTTGAATAAAAAAGGATTCAACGGCATAAATTCCGAAGGTCTATTTCAGTAAGATCATTTTCCTGATTTCCGAGAAACTATTAGATTCTAATTTATAGAGATAAACTCCTGAAGCATAGGAAGAAGCATCCCAATTGTAGTTATAAATTCCAGCTTTAAAGGTTTTACTTTCAATTATCTGACCTTTAGTATTAAAAATTGTGAGTTCAGCAGTTTCATTTTCATTTATTTCGAATTGAATGGTTGTGGACGCATTAAATGGATTAGGATAATTGGACAATTGAAAAATCAGAATTATTAATTCCACTACCTGTGTATTCAAATTGATAATAATCCACTCCCGTATTTCCATCAACATCTGAAGCTGATACCCTGACATTATAAATTCCTAATTCTGGAGGAGTGAACACACCTTCCCAAGTAGTTCCGCTACCAGTCATTTCCACAAAAAGAATAGAATCATCCGGGCATTCAATTCTAAGAAGTGGTGTAGAATTCATTTTCTTATAATACATATTTTTAGGATGATTGCAACCATAATCACCCTGTTCATAGATCGAGTGAACATTCTGATAATCATCTACCACACATTTCGGATAGCGGATATTCTGATTATGTAAATATGCAAATTCTTGAACGAGAGATAATTCCGCATCTGTCATAGGAAGTCCATTGCCATCCAGATTGCCATTTATCTTTGTGTAATATGCAAATGTTAGTCCTGCATACGTTTTTGCCCAGACAATATGAAGGTTATTTTCTTCATCGACATCTATATGAGGAGACCAAACATGATTATTCGCTTGCGTCAGGAAACTTTCATCAATGGAAATGGTACCATCAGGATTTAATTTCATATAAGCAAGAAGATTGGTAGAACCTGTCCAACGCTGCCAGATGATATGAACATTATTATTGTTGTCACAGCAAATCTGGGGGCTATTCATCTGGTAGTTGGCATTGTAGCAAAGAGAAATTGTTTCAGACCAAGTATCACCACCGTCGTCAGAATAGGCGTAGGTGATATCATGCATATCATCGGACCACACAATGTATAACCTATCATTTGTATCAATTGCAACACGAACCTCATAATTCCAAGGATTGACATCGGTAATAATTGGTTGATCACTAATAAGTACTGTACCATCAGCATCTATTTTGGTGAAGTAAATAATATTTCCGGAGGTACTGGAATTATGCCAGAAAATATAAGTCATATTATTACTATCGATTGCACCTTCTGTATCGATAACCGGCTTTCCGAGATAAATATTTTCATCAGGATAGTTTACGATCAAAGGATTACCACCGGGTCCGTTCCAATCTGGATGTTCCTCAAGAATTTCACCATTATTAGACAAATCAAACCTATCATAATTATAGTTTGAATTTGAATACTCACGCAGTTTTATTGCTGCATAAATATTATTCTGGATGTCTTTTGCCAAACGAGTATTCAACCACCACCAATTGAAATTGGACACAGACCAAATCAACTTTTCATCCACCCAGCCAGTAAAGAGTTCTTCATCAGAAATGACATGAATTGTAACATCTCCATTTTCGATGTGACTGATTGTGAAAGACGGCGGTATCGTGTCACGTGAAGAAAATGTTCTGATTTGCTCGCTTTCAATAGAAACTTGTGATGAGTTATAACCTGTTATTTTTCCTGTTGCAGGATCGATTTGATTGGAAAAGCAAACACTCTCATTGGGACCACAAAAAACCAGGGAACTGAAAAATAAACTTATTCCTAATGATAAGATTATTCCTTTGGATAGTATTCTTTTCTTTTTCATTTTTTTATCCTCTTTTTTTTTGATTAAACCATTGCGAAGGTCAAGATGCCTTTGATAGTATCACAACCTTCGCAAGGTTACATTAAACCATTCGGAAGGTCAAGCAGCAGGAAAACCGCAAGAGACCATTCCGAAGGTCTATTTCAGTAAGATCATTTTCCTGATTTCTGAGAAACTGTTAGATTCTAATTTATA
>JAUWNO010000556.1 GCA_030612605.1 Armatimonadota bacterium | reverse complement strand
AATGTTTTATTTGGAATCAACCGAAATGATGCTTCATCAAATCTGGTAAAACTTCATTTTGAACGTAACAAAACCCTCAATCCCTATTTATTTATCATAATCCTGACAGAATTATTAATTATTCTCCTATACTTTTTCGTTTATCATCATATCAAAATCCCAATGATTTCAGGAACAAGCAGCTATTTTATCCTCTATTCATTCTTCGGAAGATTATATTATTGGAAGTTGCAGGGAAGACTGAAAAGAATCTATAAACTACCCAAAAAAATGTCAGTAAATGAAGAAACTCCAATAAATATTTTAAATGAGATTTCAGACGATAATGAATTGAGATATCAAAGGGATTTTTTCTTCTTAAAATACAAAGTTTTCGAGATAAGTTCAATAGATGAATTCCAGATAATCCAGAGGATTTCACACGATTTGAAGAATCAAGTTTTAATGACAAAATTAATGACAGAACAGTATGAAAAGAGCCTGAAGATAAAAAATAAAGACTTTGTTGAGAATATGTTTTCTTCTTTAAAAGATATTTCTTCTTCTGCTGTTATGCTTTCCAATTTTTCTCATATTAATAAGCTTTATAAAGAGAAGGTCGAGATAAAATCATTTATAGAATCAATCATTTCGCAGTATGTTAATCATCCGTTGTTTGAGAAAATTTGTCATTCCGTCAAAAGCCGGACACAGTCTGAGGAATTCTCTCAAAGGCAAACTAACGAAGAATCTACAACAGAAAAGAGTTCCTTCGGAAGAGAAGCAAGAAGAGCTTCTCAGGAAGACAGAAGTTTTTTTGTAAATATCGATAAATCGCTTTTTCAAATTGCATTTAAGAATTTATTGAATAATGCTCTGGAAGCAATAAATAAAAATGGATATGTAAAGGTTGAGACTTCAGAAATAAAAGATGATGTTGTTATTGAGTTAAGGAATTCATTTGATAAACTCGACTCGAGTTGCAAACCCGAGTCGGGTTTATCTACCGACAAAATTCAGGAAGTAGGATTTTCTACAAAAGAGAAAGGTTCCGGTCTGGGAATTCCAATATCAAAAGCAATCATTGAAAGACATAAAGGAACTCTGGATATCAGCTTAAAGGAAAATGAGTTTATTGTTAGAATAATTTTAGCCGCTAAGGACACTAAGGAATCACGAAGAAAAACTTAACAAGTTTTTGAAACTTGTGAAATTTAAAAGGAATAAATTTTGTGGGTTACTCCTTCTTGTTCCCAAATGAAATCAAAGTAAAACTTTTCGCATTCCCATCCGGCAGCTGCCGGATGGGAATGAGTAGAAAGAAAAGAAAAACTTAACAAGTTTTTGATACTTGTGAAGTTTAAAAGGAAACGAATAAACATAAATGCTCATGAAGAGAAACTTAATCAGACCTGACTTGTCAGGCAGTTGCCTGATGAGTCGGGAATGATTGTAAATGTTTAATAACTGTTCTCGACTCGCATTTCATTATGAGTGGAGTTATCAATCAGACAAGGCGGAAAAATTATTCTCAACTCGACGCTTCGCTTTCAAGTCGAGTCTAATTTTTCGCGTATTTCGCGTGCAATAAAAAACGGAGGAAAGGTTGAATAAAATATTAATTCTCGAAGACAATAA
>JAUWNO010000225.1 GCA_030612605.1 Armatimonadota bacterium | reverse complement strand
AAATATAAATTCAAAAACTGAATTGATTTGATAAGAGAGGATGATGATAAAAACAGGAACATTCACGGCTGTCGGAAGCTGGTCATACACCGATGTCAATAAAGCTGTAGATTTGATTTTAGAAAATTTTAAGGATTTACCCTCCTGGCCTCAATTGCCAAAAACTAGTTTTTACGAAAATATGTATGTGCAATATTGTGAGGGATTGCCCTGTATTAAAATCGATCCTGAAAATGAGAAGATTTATTTCGATACTTCTCAAGATATTTTACAGCCAATTCAGCAGGTTTATGAAAACTATCTAACCGAAAATTATGACTATTTCAAGATTTCCGAAAAGTATGCAAAAGGATTATACAATTTCAAACAAAAAATAGAGAAAAAAGGTAAATTGCCAATTGTTAAAGGACAAACTCTTGGACCTGTCAGCCTGGGATTAACCCTCACAGATGAAAACAAAAGATTGATTCTTTATCATGAACAAATTGCAGATGCAATTGTAAAAACCTGTGTTTGCAAAGCTGTTTGGCAGGCTGAATTTCTTAAAGAAATTGCTGATAAAGTAGTAATTTTCATTGATGAGCCCTATCTTGTTTCCTTTGGTTCTGCTTATGTGAATATAACTCGAGAACAAATTATAACTATGCTGAATGAAATTATCGATAAATTGCATGAGCTTGATGTCATTACAGGTGTTCATTGTTGCGGTAGTACGGATTGGTCTATTTTAATGGATACAAATATTGATATCATAAATTTCGATGCTTATCTTTATTCGGATAGTTTGATGTTATATTCTGAAAAAATTGATGATTTTTTGAGAAGGAAAAAATATCTTGCCTGGGGTATCATTCCAACTTCTGAAGACAAAATCTTTTCCGAAACTCCTCAAAGTTTATATGAAAAACTGTTCATAAAACAAGACGAATTGGTTTCAAAAGGTGTTGATAAAAACAACATTATTAAACAAACGATTATTACTCCTGCCTGTGGTGTAGGTTCTTTATCAGAGAAAGCTGCTGATAGAGTTATTGAACTGCTGAAGGAAGTTTCGGAACTTTATAAAAAAGGATTATCTTAATGCCAAAACTGATCGGATTCATCGGCAAAGGTGGCACTGGAAAATCAACTCTCACTGCTCTTTTCCTGAAATATGTTCTTGAAAGAAACATCAAACCAATCCTGGTAATAGATGCTGATCCCAATAGTTGCCTGCCAGAACTATTAAACTTAAAAGCAGATAAAACTATTGGAAGTATTCGACAGGAATTGCTCAACAAAAACGACGAAATAAGCGCATCTTTTTCTAAATACGATTATTGTGAATACGCTTTGAACAATGCAATTATTGAATCCAGAGGATTTGATTTGGTTGTGATGGGCAGAACTGACGGTCCGGGTTGTTACTGTTACATCAACAACATTATTAAAACTATGATTGAAAAGCTCAAAAGAAATTACAAACTTATTATTGTAGATTGTGAAGCCGGTTTGGAGCATCTTAGCAGGAAAACTCTGGGTGAAATCAGTATTGCCTTTATCGTTTCAGATTTGTCCCGCAAGGGAATTTTAACCGGAACAAAGCAAGTAGAATTAATGAAGGAACTTGAAATTCATACTGAAGGAAATTTTCTTTTAATAAACAATGTGATTGATGATAAATCTATGAATAACTTCAAAAATCTGATTCAGCAAACAGAAGATGAAAAATTGAAATATCTTGGAGTAATCCATCATGACGAAAATGTTCTGAAATATGAGCTCAATCAAAACTCATTGTTGGAATTGCCTAATAATTCCAAAGCTTTTCTTGACTTAAAAAATATTATCGATGAAATAGATCTGTTTAAACATAGTGCGGTAGACCGCAATAAAAAATTAAATGATAAAATTCCAAAATTCAAATTCCAAAATATTTACCCCGTTAGATTTTTATTATAGTAATAATTGTAATTGTTGAAAGGAAAGGAGATGATAAATAAATATACTATAATATTGGATAATTATCTAACGGGGCAGGTAAATTACAATGACCAAAAAATCAAATTTAAATCGTATTTATGATTTAGAAGAACGTACATTTTCCCGATTAATCGAGACTAAAAGTGTTAGGTTCTTTGTAAAGAAATTACCCAGAACGATAGCAAATATTGAAGATGGGAAACAGTTAATTAAATCATCAGGTTCTGTTGGAGCCAATTATATAGAAGCTAATGAGCCATTGAGTAAAAAAGATTTTGTATTTAGGATAAAAATTTGTAGAAAGGAAGCAAAAGAGAGTGCATATTTTATACGACTAATAAAAGAAACTAATCCAAAAGAACTTGAAAATGAAACATTATCGCTTTACAATGAAGCGATAGAGTTGAAAAAAATATTTTCATCAATCATAGAAAAATCAAAATGATGATCTTGATCTTTGGAATTTTAATAATTGATATTTATTTGTTATTTGGTGTTTGTTATTTGGTATTTAAATAGATGAAATTCTTGATTAAAAAAGTGTTTTGATTTCTTTGACAAAAAACAAAGACTTTATTTTTAATACTATAAAGGAAATTAATATGTCTGAACAAATAATTAAACTGGCTATTCAAGGTTATCAAGAGCAATTAAACAACACAAAAGCTGTTGTCCAAAAGACTGAAAGCAAAATTCCTGCAGATATGAAAATTACATTTCCCGAAACTGCTTATAACTTACCTTTGTATTTTGCTTTTACCGGTAAAAAAATCCATTCCATTTCTGATGCTGAAAATCTAATCAAAGAAATAGAGAAAAAGAATTCCAGCATCATTTCTACAGATATTGATCTAACTGAAACTCTGGATTTAGGGATCGATACAATTATATTGCAGGAGCTGCAATTAGCAGTGGAATCTTCTGCTGGAGAGCAGATAAATTTTATTCCGGATAATGTTTTGAGGTCTCTTGGAGTTCAACTTGTAAGCGGAGATATTTCCGGAATTGCTGTCATAATCGGTGCTGCCAAAGATGAAGAAACAGCGGTTGAAATCATTCGTTCTCTTCAAGAAAAAAATATCTTCTCTGTTCTTGCTGCTGATTACAAAGGCAAAACAATGTTTGAGCAGCTTTCTAATCAAAATGTGGAGATGACGCTTGATACTTATATTGTACATCTTGGAAACAAAACCGAATCTATAGTTTTAGGATTGAACTGGGCAATTAGAGCAGCCTTAACTTACGGTGGATTAGAAGGTGGACAGAAAGAAAAATGCTTGAAATATTGTGCAGACCGAATTCCGGCTTTTGCCCTGGTTTTAGGAGGAGTCGATGCCAAAAAAGTAGCGACTGCTGTAGGAGCAATCGCTATGGGATTCCCGATAATTTGCAATTTTGAAGTTCCGGAAATATCAGTTAAAGACGAGCATGGATTTGAGCAGAAGCTGCTGACCTTTGAACTGGACTTGAATAAATTAGTGGAAAAATGTCTCGAGGTGCGAAACATCAAAGTAAAAGTAACTGAAGTTCCCATTCCGGTAAGATACAGCTCTGCATTTGAAGGGGAAAGGGTTAGAAAAGAAGATGTTGCTTTAGAATTTGGAGGAAAATATTCCACTGCCTTTGAATTTGTAGAAATGAAAAATATGGATGAGGTTGAAAACGGAAAAATAGAAGTTATCGGTAAAAAAATTGATGAGGTTGAAGAAGGTTCTGCTTTGCCACTTGGAATAGTAGTTTATGTTGCCGGACGAAAAATGCAGAAGGATTTTGAATCTGTAATAGAGAGAAGAATTCATAGTTTGATAAATCATGCTACTGGAATTATGCATATAGGTCAACGCAGTATAGTCTGGTTAAGAATCAGCAAAGAAGCTAAAAAAGCAGGATTTAAAATCAAACATCTTGGAGCAATACTAAATACAAAATTGCTCGATGAATTTCCAGCGATTATAGATAAAATAGAAGTGCATATTTATACTGAAGAAGATAAGGTCTCAGAATTTTTGAAACGCTCTGCAGAACTATATTATGAGCGAGATCAGAGAATGGGAGAAATGACTGATGAAAGTGTGGATATTTTTTATTCCTGCACTTTATGCCAATCTTTTGCACCCAACCATGTATGCATTATTACTCCGGAGCGTCTCGGACTTTGCGGAGCTTACAACTGGTTGGATGGAAAAGCTGCTTTTCAGATCAGTCCCACAGGACCAAACCAGCCGGTTGAAAAAGGTGAGATTGTCGATGCAGAGATCGGGGAATGGAAAGGAGTGAATGAATTTGTCTATAAAGCCTCAAATAATACCCTAGAAAGGTTTAGTGCTTACTCTTTGATAAAATACCCGATGACTTCCTGCGGCTGTTTTGAATGCATTATTGCCATTCTGCCGGGAACAGGTGGTTTTATGATTGTAGATCGTACTTTTCTGGAAATGACACCCTGCGGTATGACTTTTTCCACTCTTGCCGGAGTTGTGGGCGGTGGACAACAGACTCCCGGATTTCTCGGAATTGGCTTGAATTATATTATCAGTAAAAAATTCGTTTCTGCAGAAGGTGGTTTGAGACGCTTGGTTTGGATGCCTTCTTATGTTAAAGAAAGATTCAGGGAGAAACTGGAGAAGCGTGCTGAAGAATTAGGCACTGCTGATTT
>JAUWNO010000122.1 GCA_030612605.1 Armatimonadota bacterium | reverse complement strand
GTAGCTAACTGATTTCGATAATTAAAATAATTGAGAAATTTCTTGAAATATAATCCAAAATAATAACCCGGATTTTCCTTAATGAATTCTAATGCTATTTCTTTATAATAATTATCTTTCTCCATCTCATTGAAATTCTGGATTTTTTCGGAATCGATAAAAGGTAAAATATCCACATTAATGCCTGCATTAGGAGTTGTATTGGGATTGTTACCCAAAAGCAGGTTTATGCCACCAGTCGATGTTAGAGCAAAATTATGATAAAGTTTATAGTTTCTATTCATCCAGGGAAAGAACACTAAAAATGAAATTAATACAAAAAAGACTGTTTTTTTAATTCGAGAAAACAACCTTTCTTTTTTTAAGATAATCAGATAGATCATAAACGGAAAAAACAACAGATGAATGGGAATTATCAAAATAAGAAAACCATTTATTATTGAAATTATTAACAGGTTTATCCAATTCAACTTTTTATTAAATAGAATTAAAATCAAACCCAAAAATAAAAACAGGTACAACAGTTGTGGATAAACAGTATTTGTAGTAAATAAGATCGGTGGATAAATTAGAAACAAAAAAGCAGCAATTAAAGAAATATTTTTATTTTGAGAAATCTTAAAAGCTAACTTGAATATAAAAAATGCTGAGAAATAATATAAAATAAGCTGAATGACTTTTATAAGTAAAATACTTTTGGAAAACCTGAAAATTAAAGATAGAAAAAAAGGATAACCTGGCGGTCTCATTGCAGTTGGAGAATTTTCATATTTGGCAAACATTCCATGTTCAGCTAAATTTGACGATATTTTATAATAATCAAATTCATCATAAAATCTTAAGGTGTTACCTTCTTTGACGAAATAAAAAATAGAAAATAAAATATGAATAAGAATAAATACTATTAAGATTGTTTTGAGCAAACCGGCTTTCCGATTTTTCGTTTGTTTTTTTTCGTTTGAATAATCTGCTATTGTATTTGTCATGTATTATTTATATTTAGAGAAACAATAAAACTTCACCAACTTTCATTTTTCGGTAAATTCCTCTTTCTTCCGGCAGATAACCAATAAGATTGTTTGTTGCTTTTGAGTTTGAATTTCCCATAACCGTTACCGTACCGGAATCAGGAATTATTATGTTCATTATCATTCTGATGGTTGTGGTTTTTCCTGCTCCATTTGGACCGAGCAACCCAAAAACAGTTCCTTCTTCAATGCTGAAAGAAACATTATCAACTGCTTTGATTGTAGCGAAATTTTTACAAATATTTGCAACTTGTATTACTTTCATATTTTTAATCTCATTTTTTTATCTTATAGAATTTTGTATCATTTGTGAAATATGATAAATACTGTCAATTAATTTAGATTTTTACGAAAAAAAGTAATGATTAGAAAACTTTTTTCTTAAATTGTAAATTTTCTTGACAAATCTAATTCCTAAGTATTCCTAATCAACCAGATAAGTTATCTTTTTAATACTCATTAAGAGGATGGTAAAATGAAGCATTGGAACAAAATTTCAGAAGTAGAAGAGCTAATCCTGGTAGTTGCCTTCTCCGACATTTCAAGCTTTGCAAAAATCGTAAATGGCATGTCAAATATCGAGACTTTTACTTTCCTGCAAAAGTATCGAGATTTAGCTGAACCAATTATCACTAAATATGAAGGAAAGATAATTAAACAAATTGGTGATGCGCTGCTTATTGTCTTTCAAGAATCAAAAGCAAAAGATGCAAAAGATTCATTCATAGAACTGGAGAATAGCATAAATAGATTTCTTTCAAATTATACAAAAACAGGCAAATTCAATATTAGGGCAACAATTGGAAAAGTTGCCATTGGATTACTTGCGCCGGAAAACACCTTAGATGTTGCAGGTAAAGTTATTAATGAAGCAGCAAGAATTGATGGCAAAGGAATTACATTATCCGAAACTCTGAAGGAGTTTTTGAACACCTGAAAATGTGCTTTTTAGATTACCAGATATTTTACTCTAAAACTATAATACACAAAATGGTGCTCATTCCCAAATTGCAATTTGGGAATGAGCAAAAAAAGACTTGGCATAAGCCCGACTTGTCACGGCGTAATGTAATGAAGCTGGAAGGGTCTTGTGCTAAGTCGATCACCAACCAATCTGCCAACCAATCCTTATTCCAACTTATCCCAAAATTCCTGTGGAACTTAGGACAAGTTTCAACCAACGAGAGGAAATTAAGTGATTAAAAAAATGAAACTTACCAACAAGTTGTAGTGAAAATTATAAATCATAAATTCCATAACAAAAAACTCTGAAAGAGTTGATTATAAAGGAGATAAGATGGATTATATTCAGATGACTTCACCCTGTGGTTTGGATTGCTTTAACTGCCCGTTGTATTTGGCAAACGAGGATGAAAAATTAAGAACAATAATTTCTGAAAAAGCTGGGATTCCTTATGAAAAAGCAACCTGCAAAGGATGTAGAAACGAAAATGGAACAATACCTTTTCTGAACATGACCGAACCGTGTAATGTTTATAAATGCATTGAAAAAAAGGATTTTAAATTCTGTTGTGTATGCCCGGATTTTCCCTGCATCCATCTTCATCCTTATGCTGACAAAGCCTCTGAAGTGCCGCATAACATCAAAGTTTTCAATTTGTGCTTGATTAAGAAATTGGGTCTGGAATCGTGGGCAAAAGAGAAAGCAAAAAAAGTAAAAGAAACCTATTTCAAAGGAAAGTTCAAGATATAGAAATTGCAGATTTCTTCTACTGAATTTTTAACCTGTTAGATAACAAGTCTGTTTGGGAATACAATGCGTTACGAAAGAGGACTTTCGTAACGAGCAAAATGAACCGAAATTACAAAAATATTTGACTCATTTGCAAAGATTCTTTGAATGACTATGTTAAAAAAAAACTATTTGAATTCGAGGAGGATCAAATGAAAAGAGGGATTTTTACAATCTGTTTTTTAATGGTTTCTGTTTTACTTCTTACCAATTGTGCAAAGGTGAAGGACGTAGAAGTGGAATCCCCTGAACCCATAAAAACAGAAGAACCGGTAGAAACTGAAGAGATGGAAATCGCATCTCAAACTGAAATTGAAGAAATTACTGAAGAACCGGAAGTTATTGTTACAAACGAAATTGAAGTAGTTACCCAGGAATCAAAAGAAGAAATCCAACCTGAAATTACTATAAAAGAAGAATTATATGAATTGCAAATATTGGCAGATACGGATTCTTCCTACATTCATATTCAGAAAAACAAATTAGCTAAAGCAGGTTACAACACAAAAATCACTATCTTTCATAAAGATGATGAAACCTTTTATCGCCTGCGTTTAGAAGAATTCTATACTCATCCTGAAGCTGTAGAATTGGGTGAAAAACTTAAAGAGCAATTCTCTTCAATTAGGGAGTATTGGATTCATAAAGTGAAATAATAGATACCCGCGAAATACACGAAAAAAATCGAATCAAATAATTGAAAAAAAATATTTGAAGAGGAATATTACCCGCGAAATACACGAAATAATTGAATTTTTTAATTGATAAGCAACTTATTTGAAAAGAAATCCGGAGGTTGAAGATGGCTGAAGAATCAGTAACAAAGGCAAATAATATCTCAAAACAAAAACCAATAATTTTCATAATCGGACTGGCAGCAGCATCAGCAGGTTTGCTATTTGGAATCGATGTTGGCATAATATCAAATGCCATCCCTTTTATAGTGAAAGATTTTAACCTTGGCATCGGAACAGAGCAATCTATAGTAAGTGCATTATTATGGGGAGCTGCAATTGGAGCTGTGATAAGTGGAGCATTAGCAAAAAAAATTGGTAGAAAGCAAACCCTTAAGTCTGCAGCATTAATATTTATTTTTGGTTCAATATGTTCCTCTATTTCTACTTCAGCAGACATTTTGATAGGTGCCAGGATATTTCTTGGATTGGGTGTTGGATTAGCCTCATTTACAGCACCTCTGTATTTATCGGAAATGGCTCCCAAAGAGGTAAGAGGAGCTTTGATCTCTATGTACCAGTTGCTTATTACAATAGGAATAGTTTTAGCTTTTTTGAGTGATACCTATTTCGGAACTTATGCCAAGATACATGGAATAATTGGAGGACATTGGCGTTTGATGCTCGGTATCCCGATAATTCCTGCCAGTTTGATGTATATTGCAGTTTATTTCCTGCCGAACAGTCCACGCTGGTTAATGTTGAAAAACAGGAAAGAAGAAGCTGAACATGTTTTAGACAAACTTAGAAAAACCAAGGCAGAGGTTACTTCTGAAATTAAAGGCATTGAGAAGGATCTGGCACATAAACAAAGTGGTTTTGCCTTATTCTTTGGTAATAAATACTTTCGTCATGCTGTTTTCCTGGGAATTACCTTACAAATTATTCAGCAACTTACCGGTATAAATGTGATAATGTATTATGCTCCGGAAATTTTTAAAATAGTTGGTTTTACAACTCAAGCTCAAGCAAGCTGGGGAACAGTTATCGTGGGAGTCATTAATGTGCTTGCCACATTTATTGCCATCGGACTGGTAGATAAATGGGGACGTAAACCAATTATGTATCGTGGATTTATTGTTATGGGTATTTCCATGTTAACCGTAGGATTGATGTTCAAGCTTGGTGTTCATTCACATCATGCTTTTTCGTTTATAGCTATTGCCGGTATTTTGACTTTTATTATTGGTTTTGCCTTTAGTGCAGGTCCGATCATCTGGGTTTTATGCTCCGAAATCTATCCTCTTCACGGGCGTGATTTTGGCATGACAGTGAGCACAACCACAAATTGGATTGTAAATGGTATTGTTGGAGCTACATTTCTTACTTTGCTGAAAGTAATCGGTCCTGCAAATACATTTTTCATTTTTGGTGGAATTGAAGTTCTGTTCATAATCGTATTTGTTTTATTTGTTCCGGAAACAAAAGATGTTTCTCTGGAAACCATTGCTTCCAATCTTTTATCAGGAAAAAAATTACGTAATATCGGCAGATAAATTTCGTGAGTTCTGCATAATTGGGTGTTTTTGAGAATAATGAGAAAAAAACGGAAAATCCAATTATTCAACTCATCCCCTAACCCCTTCTCTTGCAAAGAGAAGGGGAAAACGAAGTCATCCCTCTTTTTGAAGAGAGGGACCGAGGGTGAGTTAGAAATTGAATTATGTAGAACCCTTATAAATTTCGTGAAAGGAGCAAAAAGCAAACAAATGACCTGGGTAATTCGGTTATTGATCAATTTAGTTATCTTATATGTTTTCGTCTGCCTTTTCACTTATTTCATCCAACGCAGATTATTGTACTACCCAGATGCAGATGCACCCAATGAAGCATTCATCAAAGCTGCGGGTCTGGCATTTTGGCCATATACAAGTGATTCATTTCGGGGTTACATAAGTACAGATGATGATGAAAGCAAAACCGGGATGGTAATTATTTTCCACGGGAATGCCGGCTCAGCCTGGAACCGTAGATATTACATGCGGATGTTGGAATCATTGGGGTATCGCGTATTATTAGCTGAATATCCCGGGTATGGAGGACGGTCTGGTAAATTATGTGAGAAGGATTTTGTTCAAGACGCAAAAGAGACTATCCGCCTGGTTCATAAACTATACGGCGAACCAATTTACCTTATCGGTTCATCATTGGGCTGTGGGGTTTCAGCAGGTGCAGCAGCAGATAAATCAATACCAATCGATGGAATGGTGCTGATTACTCCCTGGGATACTTTGCCAAAATTGGCACAAACGATTTACTGGTTCCTGCCTGCTCAAAGGTTAACGCGAGATAAATATGACAACATTCGGAATTTAGCTGGTTTTCAGGGTCGAATTGCTGTAGCAGTAGCAGAAAACGACGAGGTCATACCCAAGCAGCACGGTCTGAATCTTTATAAGTCGCTTTCCAATAAGAAAAAACTCTGGACTTTTGAGGGCGCAAAGCACAATACTTGGAACGAGCAAGTTGGAATTGATTGGTGGCAGCAAGTTATGGATTTTTTGGAAAAGAAGGATAAAAAAAAGAGTTAACCAATGCATCAAATTGCCCACAGGACTCTGTGTATTGATTTGCAAATTTTTTCTGTCACATATTATTTTCTTTTGACAAAGAATTAATTTTTATTATTTTCGGAATTGTAAAATTATTTTGGTTAAAATGCCTTGAGACTTATGTATTATATCTCCGTTTTGAGGGAATTGAAATACTATTAGTCTCGCAATTTTTTAAAAAAAATATTAACCGGAGGTTAACATGAAAAAGCTAACACTAATCGGACTGATGATTTTGATAGGCTCAATTACTCTCTGCAGCGTAAACACAATTAAGGGATTGGGAAGTTATTTTTATTATCTCATCCCGGATGTCGAACAGGATGTAAAAACTTTTCCTGATAGGCTTGCCATTCAACAACAACGCTACCTGGAACTTGGAACTAAGCCGAGGGGAAACAGCAGTTTCTACATCAGCAGTTCACCCATAAATGGCAAAATTACAACACGCCATGATTTGGAATTCAGATCCCACGGAAGTACAACTGTAGATAACAGTGGAGAAATCAGTTCACAATAT
>JAUWNO010000527.1 GCA_030612605.1 Armatimonadota bacterium | reverse complement strand
AAAATATCATTAAAAGAAGCACGAGAGGCAGCTTACTGGTTGAAAATATTAAAAGCATTAAGACTTGGTGACCACATTGAATTAGATAAATTAATAGCAGAATCTAATGAACTTAAAAAAATTCTTGGTTCCATTTCAGCTACACAAAAAACATAAAACACGTTCATCATAAAACCTTATCCTTTAGCCTTTATCCCTTATCCTTTATCCTTTATCCCTTATCTCTGTTAAATAGCATTTGACAAACTCGCAGGAGTTTGAAAAGTGCCATTTGACAAAGAGGTGATTATGGAAGAAGTATTAAAAAGAATAATTCTGGAAAATCAGGAAAGAATAGAACATAAAAAACTTATCCCAAGATACCTGGAATTACCGGAGATAGAACAGATATCCATTATTACAGGTTTAAGAAGATCGGGAAAAACATCACTTCTATTCATTGAAACTGACAAATACTCGAAGGAAGATGTTCTGTTTTTGGATTTCGAGGATGAAAGACTTGTTATGTTGAATTCTCTTTCATCTTACGATTGCATCATAGACAGCTATAAACGTCTATTTGAAAAAAGAAAACCGGTCCTGTTTTTTGATGAGATACAAGGTCTGAAAAACTGGCATCTGTATGTAAAAAGATTATATTCACAAGGATTCAAGATTTATATTACCGGAAGTAATTCTGATCTGATCACTCGTGATATTTCTACTTATATCAGTGGTCGGGGAGTCGAGTTTGAGATACTTCCATTCAGTTTTTTTGAGTTTCTACAGTTAAAGGGAAAAAGCTTTCAGGATAAAGATCTTTTTACAAAAGTTTCACAAATACTCAATTTATTCGATGATTATTTACTTTACGGCGGTTTTTCGGAAGTGATTCGGAGCGATGATAAAATGTTGTCGATCCGCAGTATATTTGATCTTCTGTTCTACAAGGATCTTATCTCAAGATTTAAATGTTCTGAATATGGTGTAAAACTTGTTATCTCCAAGTTAGTTGAAAACGTAGGGAAATATTTTTCTTTGAATAAACTTCATAACAAACTGAAACCTTTGTATAATATAAGTAAACCTACAACAATTCAGTATGTAAATATTCTTGAAAAACCCTATCTGGTTCAGGCTGTTTTTCAATACAGGAAATCTTTTGTGCAACGGGAAAGAGAACGAAAAGTATATTTCATGGATAATTCATTCATAACCCTGAATTCCGTAGAACCAGATTTTGGGAAGTTGCTTGAAAACCTGGTTTTTATTGAGCTTAGACGGGAGCACAAAGAGTTATATTATCATAAGACTACAAAAGGTTTTGAAACAGATTTCGTTGTTCCAAAAGAGAAAAAGGCATTTCAGGTTTCATATTCGCTAAAGGATATTGAAACAAGGGAAAGGGAGATAAGAGCTCTTATCAGCACAATGAAGGAACTTGATTTCAGCCATGGAACAATCTTAACATATAATGAAGAAGAAAAGCTGATAGAATCGGGATTTGATATTAAGGTAATACCGGTTTGGAAATGGTTATTAGAAAAAACAGTGGCTTGACATTTTAACCTGCAAAATCCGGCAACTGCTGGGTATTAAACAGGTTCGTTGCGTGAAATCTAAGTTTTGCTTTATTTGCAAGTATAAGGTAAAAAGTATAAAGTATAAAGTAAAAAGGAAGGGGTAGTGAAACAAGATTTGAGTAAACGTCTTCTGGAATTTGCAGTAGCAGTCATCAAATTTCTAAAGACAATTCCACGATCTATAGAAAATGATGTAAT
>JAUWNO010000185.1 GCA_030612605.1 Armatimonadota bacterium | reverse complement strand
TGCTTTAATGATAAACCCATTTTGATTAATTCATATACAAAACATTCTTCATATGCAGATTCGAGCAAACCAGGACCAAGAATCTTATGAACTTCGATTGCAGCCTTAATTATCTTATTCGTTAAATCTTCATATAATAATTTACCCATTCTCTGTGCTCTCCGTGTGCTCTGTGGTTAATATTTTCTTCAAACATTCACTATAAAACTGATGCTCGACTTTCAATCCTTTCTGCTCAACTTCTTCGATTGTTCCACAATCCGAAATATCGACTTCTCTTTTCGCAATTACCTTTCCCGTGTCGAGTTCTTCGTCCACGAAATGAACCGTTATCTTTGTAGATTCCATTTTATTTTCAAATGCCCATTCATAACCGTGCAATCCCTGATGTAAAGCTGTATCAGCGGGATGGATATTAATGATTCTGTTTCTAAACCTCTGAACAACATCGGAACTGATTATCTTCATATAACCTGCTAAAATAATGTAATCGGGATTCAATTCATCAAGATAATCAAACAGTAATTTATTGTATGTCGAGCGCTTCTTTCCTTTGGATTCGATGACTTTTGTAGAGATCCCCAAGCTTTTTGCAATTTCAAGTCCGGGAGCATCTTTTTTATTAGAAAAAACAACCATTACTTCGCAAAGTTCTTTAAGAATACTATCTTCAACATTCTTTATAATCGTTTTCATATTGCTGCCGCGACCGGAAATGAGGATTGCAATTTTTTTTTTCATATTAATGAAGCTCATCAAGCCAACAGGCAGTTTTGATCAATTTCTTCTTGAAGAATTTACCACTATTTTTGGGGTCTTTTGCCTGATGATATTTAAAATAAATTTCATAGTTCATAATCCCAAGTATTTCTATCTTCCCTGTTTTATGCGACATCACATATTTAAACCGTTTTCCGTGACCGCTCAACCTTGTTTTTGCTTCTTCCACTATCTTAATACCTTTAAACAGGGATACCTGGAAGTTATATTTAACCCTTTTCACCGGTCTACATTGGAAAACATAATATGGATTTATCCCGATAGAAACCAATTTTTTTTGTAAGTTTGCCATAATTTCCGGATTATCATTCACACCTTTCAATAGAACAGTCTGATTATTTATTATTACTCCAGCTCGAAGTAACTTTCTAGCCGCTCTTTTAAGCTCGTTAGTAATTTCATTTGGATGATCAATTTGAATAACCAGATATATTTGCTTTTTATATTTTGCATATCTTCGGAATAATATTAATAATTCCTCATCTTTAAGAATTCTATTTGGTAGGAACACAGGCATTTTAGTTCCAAATCGAATAAAATCAAGATGTTGAATATCTTCCAATTCCACCAAAAATTTGCGGATTATTCCTGTTTCCAACATTAGTGGATCTCCACCGGTAATAAGAACATTATTGATCTCTTCATGATGCCGAATATACTCTGTTGCTTGTTTGAAATTTTTAATAACTTCTTTGGTAGATTTTCCCACCATTCTTTTGCGAAAACAGAAGCGACAATAACTTGCACATTTATTAGTTGCTAAGATGAGTGCTGTTTGGTTATATTTATGTTGAAATCCTAAGAATTTTGTATTCGATTTCTCGCCGCCGGTATCGTACGAACCGGAAAGATTTTTTTCTTCTACAGAAGGTATCACCATTTTTTTTATTGGATCATCAGGGTTTTCAAAATCTATCAGTTTTAAGTAGTATTGTGTTATACTCATCGGGTGACGTTTTACTAATTTTTTAAAATGGATTTCTTCCTGCTTAGTTAGCCGAAAATGTTTTTTAAGTTCTTTAATTGATGTTATGTTCTGTTTTAACTCATTTCTCCACATAGTTAATTTCCCCTTTATATTTTATGAATTTCTAGTTCCAATATCTCCTCGATAATACTTGCCTTCGAATTTAATCAACTCACATTCATTGTAAACTTTATCTATAGCTTTTTCAAGTGTTTTCCGGTTAACAATAATATTTAGAACTCGTCCTCCATTCGTAATAATTTTACTATTCGTTTTTTTTGTACCTGCGTGGAAGATCAGTGTTTCATCGGAAACATCTTCCAAACCTGTGATCTCGTATCCTTTTTGATATGCTTTCGGATATCCTCCGGAAGCTAAAACAACATCCACAAAGTAGCCATCATTAAATTCTATCTTAAAATCTTTCAAAGTCCCATCAAAACAGGAAAGAACAAGTTCCAGCAAATCTCCTTTAAAAGCAGGGAGAACAACTTCCGTTTCCGGATCTCCAAGCCGAACATTATATTCCAGAACTTTAGGACCACTTTTGGTTATCATCAATCCAAAATAAATCACACCTTTGTAATTGAAATTTTCTTTTTTCAATCCTGCAATCGTAGGTTTGATGATCTCTTCTTCGATTAGTTTTTTCAGATCTTCGGTGTAAAACGGAACCGGACAAAATGCTCCCATTCCGCCTGTATTCGGTCCTTTATCTCCATCGAGAAGTTGTTTGTGATCCTGTGAAGGAAGTAATACTTGGTAGTTTTCTCCATCGGTAAAAGCAAGGATCGAGAGTTCTGAACCGATTAATTTTTCTTCGACTAATAAGTGTACATCTTCCCCATATTTTTCTTTTAGTTCAATTAATGCATCTTCTGCTTCTTTAATTGTAGAGCAAACATAAACACCTTTTCCTGCTGCGAGTCCATCGTATTTAATAACGCAATTTCCTTTAATTTTTTTAATGAATTTCATAGCAGAATTTATCTTATTAAATTCTTCAAAATCTCCTGTTGATACACCATATTTCTTCATAAATTTCTTAGCAGATATCTTTGAACCTTCCAATTGAGCAGCAGCTTTATCAGGACCAAAAACTTTTATAGAAGTATCTGAAAAGTAATCAACAATTCCGTTCACCAACGGATCTTCCGGTCCTACAATAATTAATTCTATTTTCTCTAATTTACAGAATTTCTTAATCTCATCAAAATCATTCACATATATTGGAACATTATTTTCAGTTCCACCATTTCCGGGAATTACAAATACTTTTTCTGCTAATTCACTTTGATTCAATTTCCAGGCAATAGCGTGTTCCCTACCACCTGAGCCGATTACTGCAATTTTCATATTAACCTCTTTTTCTAACCACAGAGCTCACGGAGAGCACGGAGGTAATTATACAATTCTTCTTATTATTCCATTTATTAACAATTTCTCATTGAAATTTATCAATAACCCGACTCTATAACCGGACAATTTAAGGTATGTTATCAATTGAGCTTCGTGAACAGGAGTTAGTTTTTCAACAGATTTCAATTCTGTAATTACTTTATCTTCAACTAATAAATCTAATCTGTATTTTGTTTTAAGTTTTATATCTTTATATTTTATCGGAATCATCAACTGCTGCTTTAATGATAGATCCATCTTGATCAATTCATATACAAAACATTCTTCATAAGCAGATTCCAGCAATCCAGGTCCAAGAATTTTATGAACTTCGATTGCTGCTCGAATTATCTTATCCGTTAATTCTTCATACAATAATTTACCCATTCTCCGTGTTCTCCGTGTGCTCTGTGGTTAATATTTCCTGATTTCCTTATCAGCTTTAATCAATGATTCTTTAATATCCACTATTTCATTGATAAAAGCATCTTTCAATCTTCTGATATTTAAACTCCGCAACGCAGCAAGTGCAGCAGAACTAACATCAATTACAGTCATAGCGGGTGTCTTTGATGGCATAATTAATGAAGAATTTATATTTACCATCATATCAATTTTATCTTTGAAAGGAGGGCAGTTAATAACCGGAATAGCCAGGTTTGCAGCCAAAGCTCCACCGAGTCCGTTAGATCTTCCAGCAACAGCAATAACAACTCCCGGTTCAATGGAATTATTATAAACTTCTGCAATTTCAGGAATCCGCTCTCCGTTTTTATGAGCTGAAACCACTCTCATATCAATAAAAATATTATATTTATCAAGATGGGATTTAATTTTTTTACAGTGCTCAATATCTTTTGGTGAACCCATAATAATTGAAATATATCCATCTCTAATGATATTTTTTTCAATAAGATTATTACAAATCCTGTTTTTAATATTTCCGGTTTTAATAAACTCCTTCCCCGTAACTATTTTAAAGATTTCTAAGTATTTTTTTGATGTTTCTTCTATAATATCGTCAGGTAATTCATCCGGGATTTTGCCATCAAATTTATTATTCAAAAGCCACTGACGAACAAATTCTTTGTCTATCTGCTCAGCTTTCTCCGGATTTTTTTCATAATCCTCTTTGCTCCAGAATCTTGATGAATCAGGAGTGTGAATTTCATCGATAAGAATTAATTTATCATCGATTAAACCGAATTCATATTTTGTATCGACTAAAATAATTCCCCTTTCTTCTAAAATCTTTGAACCTAAATTAAAAAGTCTTAATGAAATATCTACCATTTCGGAATATAATTTTTCTGAAGTCCAACCTTCTTTTATAATATCTTCTGGTGTGATTTCTCTATCAGATTCTTCTTTAGTTGTTGGTGTTAAAATCGGTTCAGGGAATCTCTGATTTTTCTTTAATCCATCGGTAGCTTTTACTCCGGAAAATTCTCGTTTTCCTTTCTGGTATTTTCTCCACATCGAACCGGTCAAATATCCTCGAACTATCATCTCTATCCTGATTGGGATTGCTTCCTTAACCAAGTTGATATTCGGGTCGATTACTTCAATGGAATGATTATTGATTGTATTTTTTGTCTTCTCAAACCAGAAATTGGAAATCCCATTCAATACAGCACCTTTGTGAGGAATGGTTGATTTGAGAACTTTGTCGAAACAAGAAATCCTGTCTGTCACCACGATCATTCTGGAATCATCATCAATTCTAAAGCTATCCCGAACCTTTCCTTGATGTATCAATTCAAGTTGGGGAGTATTAAAATGTCTTAAACAATTCATAAATTCTCCTTATTTTACCACAGAGCTCACGGAGAGCACGGAGGTAAATTAAACAATTCTTCTTTTTATTCCATTTGTTAACAATTTCTCATTGAAATTTATCAATAATCCAACTCTATAACCTGATAGTTTTAAATAGGTTATTAACTGTGCTTCGTGAACAGGAGTTAGTTTTTCAACAGATTTCAATTCTGTAATTACTTTATCTTCAACTAATAAATCTAATCTGTATTTTGTTTTAAGTTTTATATCTTTATATTTTATCGGAATCATCAACTGC
>JAUWNO010000342.1 GCA_030612605.1 Armatimonadota bacterium | reverse complement strand
ATTCACCTGATAATTCTGAGCTTATCGAGCAATTAACAAAAGAGATGAAAAACTTTGAAAATAAATACGAAGAAAAATTTGATAAATACATAATCAGGAAAGATAAAGAATTTCATATTACTGCTGTTAAAACTGTTTTTTCAGAGGTTTCTCTTCGAATTTTAAATAAAACCAGGAAGATTTCTAAAGAACTGAATGGATATTCATTTTATCATTCTTAGGAAATAATTATTCCTCTTTTTCTGCAACTGACTTTTTTTATCCACGAATTACACGAATTTACACAAATTACTATTTAGAGTCCATCCGTAAAGTCGATGTTTCAGACAAAATGGAAACTTGACTTAAGACGGAGTCTTGAGTTAAGTTGACATATACCAGTGGATTAGAAAACTTAAGCCAAGTCAGCTAAAGCGAACTTAACTCAAATTTCATAGTTTACGGACAAACTCTATTTAGTTTTTCTTTTTTGACAGGATTAACAGTATATACCAGATATTTATTATAATTAAATTTTATCCAGTAATTCCCGTTTATACTGTCTAGCATTTTTCATAATTTTTCATATTTCATCTGCGTCTAATTCTTTTTCTTTGACCGTGTTCGGCTTTTTGCTCGCCTTTGTTTATTTGAAGGAAAGACATTCATTTCTATTTTGCAAAACCTTTTTGAAAAAGGATAACATAGAAAAAGAGAAACGCGAAAAAAATACTTGACAAACAATAAACTAAAAATTTTAAAATAGTTTGGTAAAAAATATTTAAGTTTTTTTATTTTTTATTTTTTTGAGAATATTAAATTAGAAAATGTAATACACAATTTTATGGAGGAAGAAATGAAAAAAAAATTAAATCTTAACTGCTTATTACTGTTTGTGATATTGTTCATCCCTTCAATCTCAGATGCTTATAGGGAGATTGAACGAGGTACTGAACCGGGTGAAATTTACATTAGCTCCCGCTGGTATGTTACGTTACAATGCGTATATCACGGTTTATATTATTCAACAAATAATGGTGAGGATATTGAACTGAAATATTATACTCCAAACCCGTGTGTGCCCGATTCAATTAATTTAGTGCTTCCTCACTTGATTTCTGATATGACTCCCGGAGTGTTATACTGCCGAACTTCAGAACCTGACCTATGGATTAGTCATAACTATGGTGAAAATTGGGAGTTTGTCGAAGTTTATGCTGCAAGCATGTATAACACCGGTTGTGTAGAAGGAGAAATTTACCGAAGATATGTTGGACTATCCCGAAGTGACGATTATGGCTCAAATTTCGAACTCGTCATTGATTCGCTAAATTTGGTAATCGAGATTGGCATTTCACCAGGAGAATTATATGGCATAAATGGTAATTATATAGAAGGTTTTAAAATCTATTATCGTAATGATTATGGTGAAACATTTACCCAGCAGTGTATTCTCGATTCTACTATACCAGTGGTAGCTAATCCTTATCCCGCACTATCTCGCGGCACGGAACAGGGTGAACTCTATTTAATCACATGGGATTCATTAGACAGGAATTACATTTATCGTAGTACAGATTATGGACAAACTTTTGAACTTCAATACCAATCCGAACCAATTGCTTATGGAATATGGATAGTTTATTATACTGCCGGAAGAGAGCCAGGCTCTTTCTATGTAATGATGCATTGTAATGATGAGTCGGGCTTTGGAACATACTTAAAAATCTTTTATAGTAATGACTATGCAGAGACCTTCATAGAATATTTTCATCACCTTACCGAAGATTATTTTGTATCTGTTGAGGATCAGCCAATAAATAAGCCTTCCCAAGAAATTACTCTTAATAACTTTCCCAATCCCTTTAACCCGGAAACCTCGATTTATTATGAATTACCCCTTAATATCGAAAATCCAACTATTGAAATCTTTAATATCAAAGGGCAAAAGGTCAGAACTTTTAACTGTCAAAATCAAATGCCTATAATCTGGGACGGAACCGATAACTATCAAAATCAAGTATCATCAGGTGTTTATTTATATAAGTTGAATGTAAACGGTATAACGAAACAAATCCATAAATGTATTTTAATGAAGTGATGTTTAACTTTATCAAATCAGCTCGGGAATAATCTCGGGCTGATTTGTTTTTTCATAATCAATCGATTTAGTGAGTTCTGATATTTTAACTTACCGAAATTTATCAGTTATTTAGCTGAATTTCCATTAAAAGGAATTGCGGAAGAACTCTCCTATTTAATAGGAACTTTTTTTTCACAGACAGGAGTGTTTTTGTTACATTAAAAAAAATTGAAAAATTTGACAAAAATGATTAAATGTAATCTTTTGCACTCAAAGTTGAATAGTGGGTGAATTTTGTGAGAAAGAAAAAGAAATTTATTTCAGAAAGTTTAGGCTTAAGTTTTAAGTGAAAAAGCATTTGTCGATTGACAAATGCTTTTTTTAGTTTTAGCAAAATATTTAGTTGGTTCGAGATTTAGGAGTTTAAATGAAAGAACTGGAAATCCTGATTAAAATGCAGCAATGTGATGATATTATTGGAGAAAAAGAGATATTAATGCAGGAACTGCCAAGGGAATTAAGCAGCATAAAGAATGATTTGGAGATAGCAAATACTCAACTTTCTGAAACAGAGCAGAAATTGGAAGAAAACATAACGATGCAAAAATTGAAAGAATTGGATATTCAAAGCAATATTGTTAAGATTAATAAGTACAAAGAGCAACTTCTAACAATAAAAACAAATAAAGAATATAAAGCTCTTAACAGCGAAGTAAGTCACCTTGAAAATAAGAATTCTGAAACGGATGATATTCTTATAGAATTAATGGAAGAGGAAGCCAATATTCGTACTCAATTGACAGACGATAAAAAAAACCAGGGAAAAGCAGATAGTATTTTAAAGGCAAATGAAGAGAAGCTGAATAACAAAATCAAGCAGGTTCAAAAGGAAATCGAACAAATCAGGGATGAAAGAAATGAGTTTGCAACTAAGCTTCCCAGACAGATTCTGAAAAGATATGCGTCTTTAATTAAAAATAAAAATAGAAAAGCAGTTGTTTTTAATGAAAATAATGCTTGCAGTGGTTGCGGATTTAATATAAGACCACAACTTGTAAT
>JAUWNO010000360.1 GCA_030612605.1 Armatimonadota bacterium | reverse complement strand
GTGGAAGGAAGATTTTCAAAAGTAAAAATACCGTTAATTCCGGTTGTAGTAGAATATTCTTCCGGTGAAATATCCCAGTTTTCAAAATCAGCGATCACTGTAACTCCAGAAGCTAAAGCAATATTCTCATCATCAATAATAGTGTAAATAGTTCCGGTCAAACCTGAATTCAATTGATACATTTCCATATCCTGGATTTCGGTGTGATAGAAATCTTCATCAGTTGGAACATTCGTAACTCCGATTTCATCGAGAGTGGGAATTGTTACCATTATTCTTCCAATAGCAAAATCCTCGTTTCCGGAGAATGTAAGTTCATAATCACCCGGAGGGAGGTCTGTGATGAAATAATATCCAAGAGCGTTAGTTGTTGTAGTTTTTATTTCATTCTCATCAAGCCAGGTAACATCGACATTTACAAGTCTTTCATTTGTGTTTGCATCTGTCACGATGCCGTGAATGGTGCCGATTACTCTGCCGTCTGTTTCACCGTTTCCATAGATTTTTGTGATGTTGTCACCACATCCGGCAAGCATAAGCAGCATAATCATAGTTGAAATGAAAATTAACTTTGATTTCATTTTTTCCTCCAATTTTTTTTATTTAAAAAGGTTCTGCATAATTCAATTTCTAACTCACCCTCGGTCCCTCTCTTCAAAAAGAGGGATGACTTCGTTTTCCCCTTCTCTTTGCAAGAGAAGGGGTTAGGGGATGAGTTGAGTAATTGGATTTTCTGTTTTTTTCTCATTATTCTCAAAAACACTCTATTTTGCAGAACTCATTTCTTAACTCATCAGCCACCTGTTTAGATGGAATTTATTATCAATAAATATATTTTTATTTATTTTTTAATATTAGCAATCACCACATGCCATCCTGTTCGAGGAGTTGTGGTCCACACCGCATGCCAATTTTTTCCTTCATAGTTAAAACTGCATTCACCTGAATTCTTGTCCAAGATTGATTTTAGATTTATGTTCATACTGGCTATCTGCTGACCGATCCACGAATCATCGGAATGTAAGGCGATTGTGCCGTCATCAGTGATTGCAAAGAACATTCGGTCGGATTGCAGGGGGAAAGTATTCTGTACTTCATCATTGATATTTTGCATATAGATCGATGTGCCAAGTGCACCTTGAACAACATTATTCTTTATGATTGGAGCAGCAGCGATAGCCACTGTTTTACCTGTTGATTTACTCACTACAACGGTTCCAAGTGTTGGATTGCCAGCGATCAAACCAGGAAAGTAGGAGCGGGTTTTCAGATTCTTACTCGTGAGATCATCTACAGTCGTATAATATGAGCCATCCGGCAACAGATACCAAATACGACCTGAAAGTGCTGCATTTTCCTGCTCTACAAGAAGGGATTTAAGTTTCGTCCATTTTCCTGAACGTGCTTCGTCAGTAAAGGACAGCGCTTGCAACACCAACAGAAACTCGCCAAGACGAACATCGATAAATCCAGCAAGGAGTTTTGTAGCTGCAATTGTGTTTATCCCTGCAGTTGTATCCAATATTGAATAACCTTGTGCAGGTGCTCCTACCCAGCGTTCATTGATCTCCTCGAACGTTCCGTCACTCTTCATTTCGTCCAGAGCATCCTGCCACTGTTTCACTATGTCTGTTGAGGTATTTTTATTGAAGGCAACATACAAAGGTGATTTTTTTAGAGAATAGACCGGCTTTAAATCTGAAGGATCAACACCTGCCTGGCGAGCCATCTGAACCATAGTTATACTTGTTCCAACCACGAGCTCGACATCTCCGTTTTCCAAAGCTCTATAACATTCTGCATCATTTGAATAGAGCTTCAAATTCGTTATATTGTTCTTCTTCAAAAATTGATGACGGGCATCATCCTGTACTACTCCAATTGCATTAGCTGTCTTTGCCTCTTCAAGACTACTGATGGACAAACCAGAATTTTTCAGGGTATAAAAAACATACTCATCTGAGCCAATCGGACCAACCCATAGAAAAAGTTCTTCGCGTTCAGCAGTTCGAAAGATAGAATAAAGTATAACATCAGGTTCAGATAGAGCAAGCTCATAACCATCATTCCATGGCATATGCTGAATATCGATTTCCAGATTAAGACGAGACAAAATCTCCTGCACAATTTCTGTGGACTGACCTGTGATCTTTCCCTCTTTAGATCTAAAATTAAATGGTGCGAAATCTTCTGTGATGATCTGTAATTTTACTCGTTCGCTTTCGTTACCATAACATAGAGAAACGTTTACATTTGCGATATTAAAAAACATCGTCATTATGAACATACTACATATGGCTAAGATTTTTTTCAAGATTGCTCCAATAAGATTTTATACACTATATCTTTTTCTATTTTTATGAACCTTTCATTCCTGACAAGATTTTTTTACAAATATCTTTCCTTTTCCTTTTTTTATAAATTTTCCTATGATGGATGAGTCTTTGATATTATTTTGATGAAGTTTTTTTAGTAAAGTGTCTGCGTGTTCTGCTGGAATTGATATAAGTAATCCACCGGAAGTTTGAGCATCACAAAGAATTATTTTAGCTGCCCGAGAGATATTATTATCCCACTCTACGATCTCTTTTACATAATCCAGGTTATTCAAGGTTCCACCGGGAACAACATTTTCCACAATAAAATCCTCAGCTTCATCAATTATTGGAATTTCATCAAAATAGATTTCTGCATCCACTTTGCTGGATTCTGTCATCTCTTTTAAATGTCCCAACAAACCGAATCCAGTAACATCCGTACAGGAATTAACAGGAAATTCTTTCATGATTTCTGCTGCTTTCTTATTTAAAGTGCTCATTATTTGAATGGCTTTAATTATGGTTTTTTCTTCGGCAAGACCTCTTTTCATTGCAGTAGAAAGTATTCCCAGTCCAATAGGTTTTGTTAAGATAAGAATATCTCCGGGTTTTGCATTGGAATTTGTAAGAATTTTATCCGGATGAACAACTCCCAGAACAACCAGTCCGTA
>JAUWNO010000054.1 GCA_030612605.1 Armatimonadota bacterium | reverse complement strand
CGTTGGATAGTGTATTTAAAATTATTGCCTTTTTTTATGAAAAGTAATATCCTACGGGGTAAATCGAAGTTGAGAATTTAGTTCAAAGTTGAGTGGTAATTTGAAGAGCGGGGCAGTGACGAACCATTCATTTTTCAAATAATTTCTATCTCAGACCACAATCTCATCTGCTTATCAGAGTTTTAAGATGAGCTTCAACTGCTAAAGCCAATCCTCTGGGATTGTAACCACCTTCCAGAATGGAAACTAATCGTGAATCAGAATAGGTGGCAGCAATAGACATCATCATAGATGTAAGCTCCGTAAAGCCATTATCAGTAATATTAAAATCACCTAATAAATCCTCTTCTCGGCTATCAAAACCTGCTGAGATGAGTATCATTTCAGGTTTAAATTCTTCTGCTTTTGGGAGGAGTATCTTTTCAAAAGCTGTTAATATCATCTTATCATCTGCTCCGCTTGGAAGCGGAACATTTATATTATAACCAACTCCATTTCCTGCTCCAATGCAATTTGGGAATCCGGTCATAGGAAAAGCAAATAAATTATGCGTGGAAAAGTACAGGACTGAGGGATCATCATAAAAAGCCCATTCAGTGCCATTACCATGATGATAATCCCAATCAACAATAAGAATTTTTTTCAGGTTATATTTTTGTTGTGCATATTTAGCTGCAATGGCAATATTGTTGAAAAAACAGAATCCATATTCACCCTTATTTGTAGCATGATGCCCGGGAGGTCTGACCGCACAAAAAGCATTTTGTACTTTTTTCTGACAAACCAGATCAACAGCTTTTAAAATGCCGGAAACTGCCAACTTGCAGATCGATGGATCAAAAGCCTGGTTTTCTACAATTTGAATATGTTTTTCCGAATGAACCAGTTTTATAAAAGGTGATGGATCTGCATCCGGTTTGGTTTGCATAACTTCTTTATCCAATCCGACATCTTCCATTCGTTTTAATATTGCTTTCAACCTGAGAGGAGATTCAGGATGACCTTCTCCAAGCGAATGACGGATGTATTCTTCATCAAAAATAAATGCAGTTTTAGAGGATGCTTTATTATTCATTATATTTTTTTTAGAACATCTTGAGAATGAGACTTGACTTATCTGGCAACTGCCGGATGAGTTAAGTTGAATTAACCGAGATTCTGAAACCTTAAGTCAAGTCAGTTAAAACTAACTCCTATGAAATCACTTTCCAACTTCCGAATGTTTCGACTAGTCGAATCTTCGGAATGTAGAGTAGTTCTTGCCCGTACAATCGGAAGATCAGCAAGCTGAACATTCTGATGTTCTTAATTATGTTTCATCTTAAATGAACTATCAACTCGCTGATAGATGGGAGCTTAACTCAAGTTTTCATAGTTCACGGATTAACTCAAATTAAACTTGTTAAATTTTTGAAATTTACCAAGTTTTTCTCTTTTATCTGTTTATTCCTCTTTCGGAATTTTTTATGAAATCTACAAATAGTTTCTGTTCATCTGTCAGTTCAGAGATTTCAGAAACTTTCTGTAAAGCCTGAGAAGTATTCAAACCGGAATTATAAAAGATCTTATAAACTTTTTTGATGGCTGCGATTTGCTCGGAAGAAAATCCTTTACGACTTAAACCCACCGTGTTGAGTCCAACAATGTGATAAGGAAAACCTTCTCCTCTTGTAAATGGAGGAACATCTTTCTTAAGACCGGATTTCCCTCCAATAAAAGCATATTTTCCGATGATGACAAATTGATGAATTGCTGTCATTCCACCAATGGTGACAAAATCTTCCACATGAATATGACCGGCAAAGTTAACAGCATTTGCAATTATCAGGTTGCTTCCCAACAGGCAATTGTGAGCGATATGGGAATATGCCATTAAAAGACAATTATCACCAATTCTTGTAGGCTCATCCATTGTTGCAGAAAGATTAACAGTGGCGAATTCCCTGAAAGTATTATTATCGCCAATAATAAGCCGGGTTGGTTCACCTTGATATTTCAGGTCTTGAGGAATTGTGCCGATAACAGCAGAATGAAAAAATCTATTTCCCGAGCCAATAGATGTATTTCCATCGATTATTACATTTGAGAATAAAAAGCAATTATCACCCAAAATTACGTTTGGTCCAATAATGCAGAAAGGTCCGATCTCAACATTTTCTCCGATTTCAGCTTTAGGATTTACAATTGCAGATGGATGGATTTTAGTCATCTTTCTATTTCTTAATTACTTTTGCCAGGAAGTCACCTTCACATACTTTTATATTTCCCACATAAGTATCACCATGCATTTTAGAAAGACCGCGTTTCATGGATATCACTCTTAATTCGAAGCGAAGCGTATCTCCGGGCAAAACAGGTTTACGGAATTTCACCTTATCTAATGAGGCAAAATAGGCTACGAGTTCATCAGGATTATCATAAGAATTTAAAAGCATAATTCCACCGGTTTGAGCCATAGCTTCCACGATGAGAACACCCGGCATTATTGGATGGTTGGGGAAATGTCCGTTGAAAAACGGTTCATTTATGGTTACATTTTTGATTCCTACAATATGTTTACCAGCTTCAAATTCAATAATTTTATCTACCAACAGGAATGGATAACGGTGCGGCAGAATCTTTTGAATAGCATTAATATCAAAAACAACATCTTTAGTTTTTTTCTTTTGATAGATTTTTTGTAATTCCAGTTTTTTGTGGATGTTCCTGAGTTTTTTAACTAATTCCACATTTGTTTTATGACCGGAGCGAGCAGCCAGGATATGTCCTTTTATCGGAACTCCGAGAAGTGCAATATCTCCAATCAGATCAAGAACTTTGTGGCGTACACATTCATTGTAATAACGGAGAGGTGTATGATTCAAAAGCCCATCACTTCCAACATTAATTTCATCTTTATAATCAAAAATTTTCTTAAGTTTATCGATTACCTCTTTAGGAGTGTCAGGATCTGCTACAACCAGCGCATTCTCCAGAGACCCGCCTTTTATCAAACCGGCTTCTTTCAACATTACGATCTCATGAAGGAAACAGAATGTCCGAGCAGAAGCGAAATCCTCTTCAAAACATTCAATGGAAGGCATGAAAGTATATTGTGTGCCCAGAGCTTTTTGCTGGTAATCCACCATAAAAGTTATTTTTAGGTTATCAGACGGAACTATGACGATATCTACATTATCAGCAGGAGCGGAAAAAGAAATAGGTTTATCAAATTCCAAATATTCTCTTTCGGAATCTTGTTCAACAATGCCGGCATTTTTCAAAAGCTCCAGGAAAACAATAGCGCTTCCATCTGCCACAGGAACCTCAGGTCCATTTACTTCAATGCGGATATTATCGATATTCAATCCTTTGATAGCAGCCAGAAGATGCTCGATAGTTCCTACAACAGCATCTTTGATGCCAATTGTCGTACCTCTGGAAATATCAATAACATGATCTATATCAGCAGGAATTTCCGGTTTGCCAGGCAGGTCGGTTCTGATGAAAATAATCCCTTCATTTTTTTTTGCAGGTTTGCAAATGATCTCAGAAATTTCTCCGGAATGTAATCCAATCCCTTTAAAACTAACAGTTTTTTTTATAGTTCTTTTGAATTCTTTCATTTTCCGTTCCTACGATTTCTATTATCCCGTTTCATTTTTTTTAATATTTCCGGTAATTTTTTTAGAGAGATGAACATCCTTTTTTGCAGACCGGCATCGAGAGCTGGTGTTCCGAAATATTTTGCTTTTTTAGGAACATATTTTGAAACTCCTGATTGCGCTCCGACCATAGCTTCATCATCTATTTTCAGATGTCCTGCAACTCCCACCTGACCAGCAAGATAAACGACATTTCCAATTTCCGTGCTGCCTGCCAATCCAACCTGGGCACATAAAATAGAATTCTCACCAATGTTGCAATTGTGTCCAACTTGCACGAGATTATCGATTTTAGTGCCTTTCCCAATAATTGTGGAACCAATCGTAGCTCTGTCGATTGCAGAATTTGCACCGATTTCCACTTCATCTTCAATAATGACATTTCCCACTTGTGGAATTTTATTGTGTTTACCTTCATAAAAAATATACCCAAATCCGTCTGCTCCGATTATACAGCTTGCATGAAGAATAACTTTGTCTTTGATAATGCAGTCTTCATAAATGGTTACATTGGGATGAATGTGGCAGTTTGAACCGATCTGAACATTTTTTTGAATCACGGAATTGGCTTCGATTATTGTGTTCATTCCAATTTTCACAAAATCTTCTATAACCACGTAGTTTCCGATAGATACATTTTTACCGATCTGGGCAGAATTGGATATTTTTGCTGTATTTGATATTTCTCTTTTTTTCTTGGATGAACACAATTCTAACCAGAAATTAATTAGCATCATAAAAGAAATATACGGTTTTTCGAGGAAAACGAGGTTTGTATCCGGTTTCAGATTGATATCGAAATCTTGCGGTACAAAAATCAAACCGGATTTTGAACTCTTCAAATCATCTAAGAATTTGTTGTTTTCAAAAAAGCAGACAGAGTTCTCATTGGCTTCTTTTAATTCGGCCACATTGGTTAAGATTGTGTCGTTTTTTAGATGTAGTTTGCCTTGAATTTTAGAAGAAATCTGCTTCAAGCTGAGATGGATGAGAAAAGTTTTCATTTCATTTATTCAACAGCTTTGTCCATTTCTTCGATTATTTCATCTGTCACATCTAAGTTCTGTTTCGCATAACGGATTGCGCCGGAAGCTGCATCCAAAACTATAGAGTAATTATTTTCGATTGCTACTTTTTCAATTACGTTTTTCAGTTTGGTTAAAATCGGTTCTAAGAGTTCTGCATTCTTTTGAATTGCAGTACCGTTTTCTCCATAAATTTCCTGGATGAAAGCCTGTCTTTGATTCAATAATTGATTAATTTTTTCTTCAGCTTCTGCTTTTCCGGTTTCGGTCAGAATCATTTTTTTGCTTTCATATTCAGTATTCAATCTTTCCAGTTCAGCTTCCATTTCTTCGAGTTGAACCTGCCAGTTTTCCTGTTCGATTGCAAAAAGCCGCTGCGCTTCCTGAGTGTCTTTACTTTCTTCCAGAATTCTTTCCGTATCAATATAAACGATTTTTTCTGATTCGGCAATGAGTAAAGAGCTCACAATTAGCAGTATCACTAAGATTAAAGTTTTTTTCATTTCTATCCTCCAAATATTTTTCTTATGATTTCAATTTAACCTTTTCATTTTGAACGATTTTAAAGTCAATATAAAAAATTGGTTCCTTCTAATTTTTAGTGGGTCGATATACTAAACATAAAAATCTGAATACACCAAAGGCGTATAAATATCCAATATCCAATTTTATCCACGAATTACACCCCGATACAGTCGTTCCTCCTTACAGGGCAGGCAAATTAACACGAATTTTTGAAAATATCTTATTCAGGCTAAAAAACTTGAGTTTCTCGAAAGCAAAAAATCATCCTTGAAAAGGCTTCTTTCAAAAAACTTCTTCCTGCTTAGCACTTTCAAGGTTTCTTTAAATTATTACTCTGAAAGAGACCGTGCCTTCGGCAGGTAAACTTTTTTCACCCCAACCCAGAACCCAGAACCCAGAACCTTGAACCAAGAACCCAGAACCCTGAACCAAGAACCTTGAAACCTGAACATAAATTCCTCAAAGAAAAAGCCTCTTTTACAGAGGCTTTATTATGGCTCCTGAAGAGGGATTTGAACCCCCGACCTAGTGGTTAACAGCCACCCGCTCTACCGCTGAGCTATTCAGGATAAAATCATATTCGAAGACTTTTTAAAAATCACTTAATTCAGTGTCAAGCGATAATTAAAGGTCTTGAAATTTTCTTCAATTTACCTTAAATGTTGTATCGCCTTTCTCAAAGAAATTGATAATCTGAGTGGCAGCAGCAACACCTGCATTTATGTTTGCTTCCAAAGTTTGAGCACCCATTTTCTTAGCTGTGAAAAAACATCTTTCAGGATACTTTTCTCTTAATTCATCTTTGCAATCCGGAGCAACATCCGAAGCAAATAAAAAATCATCCCGATCTGCAAAAATTCTTTTAAGTCCTTCTTCATCAACAACTTCTTTTCTGGCAGTATTAATAATTGCGGCACCTTTTTTCATTTGTGACATCAATTCATAATTTACAGAATTAATAGTTTCCTTGATCTTGGGAAGATGAAGAGAAATATAATCGCAAGAACTATAAAGCTCCTCAACAGAATTAACAGGCTGAACATCATCAGCTTTCATTATTGCATCATCTACATAAGGATCATAAGCACAAACTTCCATCTCAAAACCTTTAGCAATTTTTGATACAAATTTTCCTACATTTCCGTAAGCATGAATCCCAATTTTTTTGTATTTCAATTCTGTTCCCGCTTTTCCTAAATACTGTTTTCTGGCAAGAGTGATCATAAGTCCAAAAACCAGTTCTGCCACTGCATTAGAATTCTGCCCCGGAGTATTCATTGCCACCACGCCATTCTCAGTTGCTGCTTGCAGATCGATGTTATCATAACCCGCTCCAGCACGGACTAAAATCTTTAGATTTTTTGCGTTGTTCAATACTTCTGCTGTACACTTGTCGCTGCGAATTATTAAAGCATCTACATCTTTAACTGCTTCCACAAATTCGCTTTGCTCTTTGTACGACTCCAATAAAACCAGTTCATAACCTGCTTCCGAAAAAACCATTTTAATTTGCTCAACTGCCGCTTTTGCAAATGGTTTAACAGTTGCTACAAGAACTTTTTTTGACATAACTTCCTCCATCCATTTTTTTTGAATATAGATCATAAAAAATATTTTTTTTCCCGTAGGAAAACAACTGGCTTTTTTTCTATTTTTCATAAAATTAGTCAATAATAATCTTTCAAATTTTTTTTGTAATTCAATTAATAGCGTAAACCTTGAAAAAGTTTATAATAAAAAATTCTATCAAAAAACCTTTTCAATGGTTGTATTGCTAATCTGGAGTTTAAACCGTTAGCAAGAAGAAAATACCTCTTAAACCGTTGAAAAGGTTAAGCAGGAAGAAAAGCCTTTTAAACCGTTGAAAAGGTTCAGCAAGAAGAAAATACCTCTTAAACCGTTGAAAAGGTTCAGCAAGAAGAAAAGTCTTTTAAACCGTTGAAAAGGTTCAGCAAGAAGAAAATACCTCTTAAACCTTTTCAAGGTCAAGGCGGACAATATTTATTAGGGAACGAGTGTATCGGATGTTTTCCTCTACGTCCTTTGCGTACTTTGCGGTGAACAGTTTCCATCTTAAACAAGAAACACGAATAACAAAAAAGCTTGACGGAAAATTCCAAAATTAAGTTTATCGTAAAAAGTTGGTAGTGTAACATAATTTATGAAAGATTATGAAAGAAATTGGTTGGATATTGCAAGTTTCCCCTACCTGACCCAGTTAAATAGAAACAAAAATTTAACGGGTTAAAAAGTTAGGGGTTATTGATTTGGAAGTTATCTTAATCAATAACCCACTCCTTTAGGGGTGGGAATCAAGATCAACCAGGCAGTGTTTATTTGTTATGTAAACGTACATAAAGATGGATTTTTTAAGGCATCTTACAGAAAACAGGTTAAACCGATCTTGATGCCTAAAGTAAGGGGAGAGTTTCCCAAAATCTATAAGTGTATAGAAAATAATAGGTTAATTGAGAAATTTGTATAATTTCTGTTACAGAACCGTGGCAAAAATAAGGAGAAAATAATGAAAAAAGTAATCGCACTCGTCGCTCACGACGATCAAAAAGTAAATATGGCTGAATGGGCTAATAAATATAGGGAACACTTGAGTAAACATAACCTGGTGGGAACCGGAGGAACTTGTGAAGCAGTAGAGAATATCACCGGGCTTAGAGTGCAAGCTTTAGGACACGGACCCGATGGTGGAGATATCGTAATCGCTAATGAAGTATTAAATGGTAATATCGATATCCTGATATTTATGATAGATGTCAGAACCCCGCACGGACATGAACATGATATTCAAACCTTAATACGAATATGTGTGTTGAAAGATGTTCCCATTGCCCTGAACAAGAAAAGCGCCGATCTCATGTTCTCATTTGAAATTATGAAATGAAGATTTTGGATAAAAGTTATACTTTAAAATTCTGTTTTTCTTTTTCCAAAATGAAATTTTTCAAACAATTGCATTCCCAAAAAAAATTTGGGAATGAGGATTAATTTCGTGTTTTTTCGCGTATTTAGCGGGTAAAATAAATTAGGAGATAAAATGTTATTGGAAAAAATATCAAAACTGAAAAAAGAAATAATTGAAGAATCACAATTAGTAATAGAAATGCTGAAACAAAGCATTAATGGTCTTTTATCTAAAGATTTGGAAAAACTTGAACTCGTTTTCGAGTTGGAAGAAAAAGTAAATAAAAAGGAGATTGAGATTGATGAAATGTGCATTGGTTTGGTTGCTCTTCATCAACCGGAAGCTAAAAATCTCCGCACAATCATAATGATCCTGAAAATGAATAATGACCTGGAAAGAATGGGCGATCTGGTAGTCAATATCGCTGAATGTTCTCAATATCTGATCAAAAGACCTTTCATAAAAAAAATAGTTAATATTCCTCTGATGATGGAGGAAACAAGAAAAATGCTGGAACAAAGTGTGGAAGCTTTTATCAATGAAGATACGGAATTAGCAAAACAGGTTTGCATAAATGATGACATTGTCGATGATTTGAAAGACCAGCAGTATAGATTGTTAATCACATATATGCTCGACGACCCGAGCACAATAAAAAGAGCTATTCTTCTGAACAAAATATCTTCTTACCTGGAAAGGATTGCCGATCTTTCTACCAATATAGCTGAAGAAACTATCTACATGACAGAAGGTGCTGTCATCAAACATCAGTCGGGGATGAAAGAACATAGCGATAATAAGTAAGGAGTCGTAACAAAATAACTTTGTGTAAAGCTAACAAAACTTTATACAATCTTAACATTTCTTTCATATAAACACTTAATGAATGTATTGATGGGGAATAATTTCATTTGAAGCTAAGCAGCAAAATGACATTTTGCTTATAATCTGTTATATAGCAAATAATTATATTCCCCGAAAATGTAAAAAAAAGGGAGAATGTGTTTATGACCAAAGAGAAAGTTACTTCTTGGTTAAAGCTGATTTTAGTACTAATTCTCGTATATTTCTTTTTAGTTAGTATCGGTCTTATGTCTGCCAGCTTCAAAGGATTCGGCAAGAAATTTGCCGAAACTTTACTCAGCTCTACAAGTAATCCATTTATAGCATTATTTATTGGTATTCTGGCTACAAGTATTGTTCAGAGCTCATCAACTACTACTTCTATTGTAGTGGGAATGGTAGCTTCCGGTGTTCTATCGATTCGATTTGCTATTCCTATTATGATGGGTGCGAACATTGGAACAACAGTAACGAATACGCTGGTCTCATTGGGGCATATTACGAGAAAAGAAGAATTTAAACGAGCCATTGCCGGTGCCACTGTACATGACTTTTTCAATCTGATATGTGTGGCAATAATGTTTCCGCTAAATCTGATGACCGGTTTCCTGGAGAAAATGGCAACCTGGTTAGCAGACATTTTTGTAAATGCGGGTGGTGTGAAATTCACAAGCCCTATCAAAACTATCACCAAACCATTGATCAATCTCATTAAGCACTTTTTCGTGGATACGCTGGAATTGCCAGATAAACTTGCCT
>JAUWNO010000098.1 GCA_030612605.1 Armatimonadota bacterium | reverse complement strand
GTTCACGAATTCACGGGTTCACGAATTCACGGGTTCACGAATTCACGGGTTCAAGGTTCATGGTTGGGATGATAAAAGTCTCTTTCAACTTTTCTCTAATTTATTATTTGGAATTTGATATTTGGAATTTATTTGTTATTTATTATTTGTAATTTGTTATTTGACTCTTTTCGTGTGTTTAGCGGAAGAGAAAAAAGACCAAAATGAACGCAATTGCACAAAAGTCTTGACTTTTGTGCAATGAATGATGTGAATATGGATGGAGCGAAAATTTAAATAATGCAAAAAAAGAAAATTTGTTTGTGGAGATAAAATGAAATTTATATATCAAAATAACGAATACTCACTTAATGAACTAGAAAAAGAACATGAAACATTTAAAAAAAAACTTAAAAATCCCACATTTCTAATAAGTGATCGATTTGCTTTAAATTTCACTTTGGATTATGGATACCAAATCGCTTCCAATTTTTTCAACGATTTGTTTAATCAAATTACGAGTGCAAAATTTGCTCTTATAATGGGTCATAATAAAATTCACGATAGAAACTATGTAAGCTGGAAAAGTGGAGCTAGAGGTCAATATTGGCTTCGTTTCCAATATTTAAAAAATTCAATTATTTGGTATAATTCTTCCTTTGATATAATATTAAAAACTATTTGGTTTGGATTTGCATTATATAAAAAGATTGAGATAAATGAGAATATAATTACTGAAATTGATTCCTTAGAAACTTATAATAAACTACTTAAAGCGTGTGGGTATTCAAAAGTGGTAAGTGTTTTGAAGCAAATTGATACTCCGGCTTCGAAAGAACTTGTTAGCGTCATAAAGTGCTATTGTAAATGCTTTGAAAGTAGAAAGATAAACGAATGGGCTAATAAGTTAAAACATCATGGCAATTTTATAATTCAAGAACTCTATAGCCCCAATGGTGAAATTAGAATAGGTAAGTATAACTCAAATTATACTGCTCCTGAAATTATTGAAATTGAAGAATTAATTGAAATTCTAAAAAAACATCATATAAAACTTATTAAGTTAGTAAAGTATGTATTTGATTTTTTTTTGAAAAAAAAGAAATTAATTTTAGCAAGAGACCTAATGTGTCGGATTATAAAAGAATAATCATAGAATAATGATTGCCCATAACAACGATGCACTTGAGAATGTTTTGTCTGCTTACTCGGACTTGAATCTTACGATTCAAAACTTAGTTGATTCGATTTTTGTGGATTCGTTCCGAACCCACAGCGTGAGATAATTTAGGAGAAAAAGAATTGGAGGATCGCATGAAAAAATCATTATTAGTTATAGTTGCAATTTTGTTTCTAATAGTGGGTTGTGAAAAACAAACAAACCCGGACACAACACCACCTACAGTTTTTATTTCATCTCCCGTTTCAGGACAAACAGTTAATGAAATTATCACGATTGAAGTAACAACCCAGGATAATGAGGAAATCAGTAAAGTTGAGTTCTTCGTTGATGATTCACTGCATTCTACAGATACAGAAATTCCATATAAGTACGATTGGAATACTACAACATATGAAGATGGAGAACATATTATTAAGGTTATTTCTTATGATACATCAAATAATTATACTGAATCCCAACCAATTATATTGCTCGTGGATAATTCAGGTTCATATCCCCAATCAGTTAGCATAATATCAATTACATATACTCTAACTGAAATGACAATAATTTGGAGTAAATCAAGTGACAGTGATTTTGACCATTACGAGTTACTGGTATCTAATAGTTTATATGGAGATAAAACTTTAATCGATGATGTAACTGAAATTAACGATACCACCTATGTTCTTACTGAATTTGACCCTTTACAATCAAGATGGTATTGGGTAACTGTTACAGATTCAGCAGGTTTAACTACTACGGGGAATAGTTATCATGTTTTGGATGATAATCCGACACAGGTTGAACTATATAATATTACTTTTCAAGAAGGTTCTTTCTATATAACTTGGTCACAGAATAATGATGATGATTTTTCATCATACAAATTATATGAATCAATTTCAGAAGATATGAGTGATGAAATCGTGATTTATGAGACAGAAGTAATAACGGACACAAGTGTTGTGACTGTAATTGGGGAGAATGAAATAAGATATTACCAAGTGCTTGTTGAAGATGTTTGGGGATTACAATCTGTAAGTAATATTCAATATGGTAGTTCATTTATCATATTTGTAAAAACATTTGGTGGGGGTTATGGTGATTTTGGCGAATCCGTTCAACAAACCACAGATGAAGGATATATCATTACTGGGCGTATAGATTCTGATCCGAGTGTTGATTCTGATATCTGTTTAATAAAGATCGATTCAAATGGTAACGAGGAATGGAATCAGACCTTTGGAGGAAGTGAATGGGATTTTGGTTATTCTGTTCAACAAACTGATGATGGAGGGTTTGTAATTACAGGTTATACATATTCCTTCGGTGCTGGTAGTTCTGATGTCTGGTTAATAAAAACTGATTATAACGGAAATGAGGAATGGAATAAGACCTTTGGTGGAAGTAGTAGTGATAGGGGTTATTCCGTTCAACAGACCACGGATGGCGGAAATATCATTACGGGTGAGACATATTCTTTCGGGAATGGTTATACTGATATCTGGTTAATCAAGACAGATACCAATGGTAACGAGGAATGGAATAAGACTTTTGGTGGAAGTAGTTATGATTTTGGTTATTCTGTTCAACAAACCACAGATGAAGGATATATTATTGCAGGATATACAGAATCTTTCGGAAATGGTGAAAGTGATATCTGGTTAATCAAAACCGATTCCAATGGTAATGAGGAATGGAATCAAACTTTTGGTGGAAGTAGTTATGAATTTGGTTATTCTGTTCAACAAACCATGGATGAAGGATATATAATTACAGGATATAAAAAGTTATTTGGGTATAGTAATCATGATGTCTGGTTAATCAAGACTGATTCACAGGGAAATGAAGAGTGGAATAAGACATTTGGTGGAAATGATTCTGATAAAGGAAGTTCCGTTCAACAAACCACAGATGAAGGTTATATAATTACAGGATATACAGAATCTTTCGGGAATGGTTATACTGATGTCTGGTTAATCAAGACTGATTCACAGGGAAATGAAGAGTGGAATAAGACATTTGGTGGAATTGATTCTGATAAAGGAAGTTCCGTTCAACAAACCACAGATGAAGGATATATTATTACAGGTTATACGAACTCTTTTGGGAATGGCGGTAATGATGTATGGTTAATCAAAACCGATTCTGATGGAAACACAGCTCCATATGGTGATTAGAAAAGAAAAGTTTTTTAGAAAGAAGAAAATGGAAATGCGGAAAGAGAAATATAAACTTTAATCAAATTAATGAGTTCTGCAAAATAGAGTGTTTTTGTCATCCTGAGATATTCTTCTTGCTTTTCCATCGAAGGATCTCCGTTTATAATGAGATTTTTCGTTAGAAACTACTTTGAAGATTTCCTCAGAAAGACAGGCTTTTTTCATTTTGCAGATTCCTTTAATAAAATAATAATCAGGAGAAATAGATGGAAAATGGATTGATTCTGGGAAACAAGATATTCGATATAGTTGTTGTTGCACTTATTATCAGCCAGACATTAAAAGTTATCATCTCATTATTCACAGATAAAAGATTGAATTTCAGGAAATTCCTCGATACCGGCAGTATGCCCAGTTCCCATACTGCATCTGTAGTTTCTCTTACCACAGCAATAGGAATATTTGAAGGATTAAATTCGGTTCTTTTTGCTCTGAGTACGGTTTTTGCTATTGTAGTTATGTATGATGCTTCAGGTGTGCGTCGCGCAGCCGGAAAACAAGCCACTGTTCTGAATAAGATCGTAGAAAATATCCGCAAGAAAGAAGGTCATACAATTCTGGAAGAAAACCTGAAGGAACTTCTTGGTCACACACCTTTGGAAGTTATTGCAGGTGCTGCTCTCGGCGTAGCAGTTGCTTTTATTATGAGTTAAATTTATTAGCTCACGGATTTCACGGATAATCACATTTTTCTATTTCGACTCGTAAGCATTACGACGAGCCGAGGTGTTCTACTCCCATTAAGTGGCTATTCATTACACACATCTTTTTTTAAGGCTCTTTGAAGAAATGAATGGGTAACATTTATGCACATACCGATAATAGTAAGAATAATTTCCAATATCGAACAAGGAATATCCAACTGATGAAGTAAAAAAAAAAGTGAAAAAGAAAAGAAGTATGATTCTTATGACAACTTCCGTAAACAAACACCAGAAAATGTGTTTAACTCAAATTCAAAGAAAAGATGCATATAATCAACATCAAATTATGAAGATTTCAAATCGTAGAATTTAAGCTTGATCTCAATATTTTCGAGAGCATTGATAATACTGGTAGGAAAATGAGCTATGGCGAAAAAATACTTCCGTCTTCGCTGCGCTACGCCGTGATAAATGGATATTGGATATTCCTTATTCGATATTGGAAATTCAGTTTTTGACCTCCAAATATATCTACCCACTTAAAACTAAAAGGAACCTTTTTTGATTATAAGTAACCTACCCGTTTACGGTCTTACATTTAAATAACAGGTTAGGTGAAATATTATTTGAAGGACGTAAACGTCCTAAAAAAATGATTTATGTTCATCCCAACCTAATGCGTAAACAGGCTGTGTGAAAATGATTTTTCTTAATTCACCACAACCCCCAACCCTAACCCTTCCCCCTACCGAAGGGGAAGGGAATTGCCTGCGGCAAAAGGAGATAGATTCTCCCCCTGAATAGGGGGAGTTAGAGGGGGTTGAGCAGTCTTTTCAAGCATCCAAATTTGCAATTTCTTTCTATTGACAGGAAAAAGAAATATTTTTCCATAGTTCCAAATTTTTCAAAAAAAAGGAGGAGAAATGTTAGACAAAACAGCAGACTTGGCAGGACCGGGAATCAGTACTTACGAAGAAGTGGAAAAGATACTTCCCTCTGATTACAAATCTTTGTTAACCCCAAGAGAAACAATGATTGCTTTATTCGAAATGAAGAAGTATATCGAAGAAAATCTGTGTAAAGAACTTAACCTGATAATGGTTCAGGTTCCACTTATTGTTGATATCAAAAGTGGAGTAAATGACTATCTTGACAGGGATGGTTCCAGATCGCCCGTAGGATTTCCAGCCGGACTTGGACTTGACGAACCTATTCAGGCTCAGGTTGTACAAGCAGCCACAAAATGGAAACGTGCTGCTCTCAAACAATTTGGTTGTAAAAAGGGAGAAGGCGTAAACACTGATATGAAGGCTGTCAGGAAAGATTATTTTCTCGATCATGATCATTCATCTTATGTGGATCAGTGGGATTGGGAAAGAGTTATGACTGCTGATGATAGAAACCTGGACTTCCTTAAAGCTATTGTTAAGAAAATCTGGAAAGTTTTATACGGAGCTGGTAAACATGCTCAAGAACTTTTCCCTCAATTAAAAGATAGTAGATACCCGGATTTCCCGGAAGAACTTAAATTCATTCATGCAGAAGAAATCCTGGAAATGTATCCTGACCTTCCGCGAAAATTACGTGAAACTGAGATTGTAAAAAAATATAATGCTGTTTTCATTATTGGAATTGGCTGGGTACTCAAAGATGGTTATCCACACGAAATGAGAGCTGCAGATTATGATGACTGGGTAACTGAAACAACCTCTGAAGCTGGAAAACCAACTCACGGACTTAATGGTGATATCCTGGTTTGGAATCCTGTAACCAAGCGTCGTCATGAACTGACTTCAATGGGTATTCGCGTGACCAAAGACACTCTTAAACAACAGCTTGAGATCACAGGTCAAATGGATTTCCTGAAACTTCCATATCACCAGGCAATTCTCAATGATGAAATTCCTCTCAGCATTGGCGGCGGCATCGGTCAATCCAGAACTTATATGTACTTTCTCAGGAAAGCTCACATCGGTGAAGTAAGCGTAACAATCTGGCCGCAACAACTTAAAGATATTTGTGCGAAAAAGAATATCTTTGTTTTAGAATAGAAGTATTATTATTATCAAATTGAAACGACCGTGAGAAAATCAGCTTGCGGTCGTTTTTTTTTCCTTCTTGTTCCCAAATTGCATTTGGGAACACAATTGTTAAAGAAATTGTATTTCAAATTAATTTTATCTTATCTCCCCAAATGAAATCAAAGTAAAACTTTTCAAAAAATTGCATTCCCATCCGGCAGCTGCCGGATGGGAATGAGTAAAATTAATCGATTTTCTGATTCCTGACAAATGTTTGTTTGATATTTGAAATTTGGAATTTATTTGTTATTTGTTATTTGTTATTTGTAATTTATTATATAAAGTTATCCAATGCTTCCAAAATAATATTTGGTTCGATAATCTCTTTAATGAACACACTCTGAAATCCATTGAAAAAAACAACATTAATTCTTGAGGTTGCTTTCTTATCCTGAAGGAGAATTTCAAGTCCGTTTTCTCTAATCCGTTTTTTATATTTTTCAGGAATTTTATCCGGAAGTTTAAAATAATCTAAAACATAAATAATCTTCTTATAATTTGCATCGTCGATATATCCGGATTGCAGACTCATTTTCGCAGCAGCTCTCAGCCCGAGCGAAACAGCGGTTCCGTGCGAAATTTTATAATTTGAAATCGATTCTAAAATATGTGCAAAAGTATGACCCAGATTAAGATGTTTCCTTTCATTTTTATCTTCAAGGTCTTTTTCACAAATATCGAGTTTAAGATCAATTGCCAATTTTAGAATCTCAGATGTGATTTTCCCTTTATTTGAAATCAAAATATCATATAATTTTGATGGTTTGATTAAGGCAATTTTGATACACTCAATTAATCCGTTCTTAATTTCTTTTTCAGGAAGTTTGGTTAAATATTTTGGTATAATAAAAACCTTTTCTGCCGGATAAAATGTGCCGATACTATTTTTTATTCCTTCAAAATTAACAGCAGTCTTTCCTCCAATTGCAGCATCGATCATTCCTAAAAAAGTGGTGGGAATAAGGATTAATCTGCATCCACGCTTATAAGTGGAAGCAGCAAAAGCAGTGATGTCAGTTGTAATCCCCCCACCGATTCCAATGATGATACTGGAACGATTTACATTATTTTCCCCTAAAAATCGATAGATCTGCTCGATTGTTTTTAAGCTTTTTTTTTCTTCTGACGCATATATTAGAAAGCTCGCACCATCAATAATCTTACCAAGCTCATTCTCAAATAATTGATAGACTTTTTTATCTATGAGAAAGACTTTCTTTGTTTCTTTTTGAAAGGCTATTCTGAAATCATTTTGAAAAACAATTTCTGTTTTCTTTTCGTTTAATAAATATTCCATCAGCACCACTCACTCTTTCCGAAGCTTCTCAGCCTGTGTGAAAACGGATTTCTTTATGTTATAACGACCCCCATCCCTAACCCTTTCCCCTATCGAATCGGAAGGGAAATCCCTGCGGCAATAGGAGATAGGTTCTCCCCCTAAATAGGGGGAGTTAGAGGGGGTTAAAAATAAATCGTGCTTTTCATCTGTTTTCACACAGACTGTTCTGCTCCGGAAACTAACAGGATTTGAAGTGTCTTCTCCGGCATTGAAATCTCCTA
>JAUWNO010000012.1 GCA_030612605.1 Armatimonadota bacterium | reverse complement strand
CCACGTGAAATCTCTTTTTTTATTTTTAACTCGTGAAATCTGTCTTTTATTTCACTGGGTTCACTGTGGGGATGAGTTGAATAATTGGATTTTATGATTTTTTCTCATTATTCTCAAAAACACCCAATTATGCAGAACTCTTAAAAAATTAACAAAAGCGAGGTGAAAAAATGAGAAAGATTATTATTTTTTTAATTTTAATTTTCATAGGAGGTTGCTCAATGAAAAAAGAATCAAACAAAGGAATCAATCCTTTTCCAAACTTTGATGCAATGTGGGATTATCGAAATCCGGACGTGACAGAAGCAAAATTTAAAGAGATTTTACCTCTTTTAAAAAATTCTGCTGAGTTCACCTATGATGCGGGGTATCATGTGGAACTTCTTACACAGATTGCGCGTGCACAAGGTTTGCAGGGAAAATTTGATGAAGCACACAAAACCCTGGATGAAGCTGAAATGCTATTAACAGAAGATTTGAAAACAGCAAAAGTTCGTTATCTTCTGGAACGCGGACGGGTTTACAATTCATCAGGTTTTTCCGATAAAGCTAAACCGTTATTTTTAGAAGCATGGAAATTCGGTAATGCAAACAACTTGGATTTGTATGCTATCGATGCAGCTCATATGATGGGCATTGTAGTTCCTCCAGAGAAACAACTTGAGTGGTCTTTAAAAGCTCTTGACCTTACTGAAAAAACAGAAGACAAAAGAGCTAAAGGTTGGCTGGGACCTCTTTATAACAATATTGGCTGGACTTATCATGATATGCAGCAATATGAAAAAGCTTTGGAATTATTTGAAAAAGCTTTAAAATGGCGTCAGGAAATTAATGATGAATATAGCATAAGAATTCAGAAATGGAACATAGCCAGAACTTTCAGGTCATTGGAAAGAATTGATGAAGCTCTGGAAATACAACTTGCTTTGAAAAAAGAATTTGAAGAGAAGCAACTTGACCAGGACGGATATGTTTTTGAAGAATTGGGTGAATTAAATCTGATAAAAAATAACCAACCGGAAGCTAAGAAATATTTCCAACTGGCTTTCGAATATCTTTCCAAAGATAACTGGCTGCAACAAAATGAACCTGATAGATTGAAAAGATTAAAAGAATTAGGAGAATAATTTAAATCTATTTTTAAAATAAATTACCTTATTTTTTTCAGATTGAAACTCTGGTGTCCAAGCCCCTGCTTGGATAAACTAACATCATCGTATTCCTAAGCTGACAAGATTGAAAGAAAAATAATTCTATTGAAGTATTAAAATCATTGACATATTTGATTTAAATTTTTAAAGTATTTACAAATATATCAAGGAATGGATAAAGTTGAAATCAAATTTTTTAAAAGTAGTCTTAGGAATAATTGCAACTGCAATTATTGTTTATATCCTTAAAACTTTAAAAACCATTTTTATTCCACTTACTTTCGCAATTTTCCTTTCGTTTATTTTTGCACCTTTTAATAGATTTTTAATCAAAAAGAAAGTCCCAATTTCATTAATCCTTTTAATAATGGTAATCATCATCTTAATTTCTTTCACTTTAACCGGAACAATCGTCTATACCAGTGTTTCATCATTCGTAACAGAATTCCCGAAATATGAAGAAAAAATGACAATTCTTATCCAGAATTTTATTACAGAATTTGAAATCCCAGTGGAACAAGTAAAAAATTATCTGAATAATAAAGTTAACTGGGTTGAAATCGCTAATAAATTATCTTTCACTAAAGTTATTTCCGCAACAATGGGTAACTTTATCGACTTCTTTATTAAGCTGCTTTTAACTATTGTTTTTATGCTCTTTATTGTTTTGGAGCGAAACAAATTATTCCACCGTATGGAAAAAGTGATCACTGAAAAAGATGTGTTGCATTCCCTCAACATTATTGCAAAAATCGAAGGGCAGGTAAGAAAATACCTTGTAAATAAAACCTTTATCAGCTTGGCAACTGCTTTGGTTTCCATGCTTTTTCTTTATGCTTATGGGATTGATTTTGTAATTATTGCAGGTTTATTTATCTTCATTTTGAATTTCATCCCCAATATCGGTTCCATAATCGCATCAGCTTTCCCTATGATAATCTGTTTCTTTCAATTCGGTTTGAGTTGGCAATTAATCGCAGTTGTGATAACTTTACCTTCAATTCAGATGACTTTTGGTAATGTGATCGAACCCAGAATTATGGGAACTGGACTTAATCTCTCTCCGATAATTATCCTAATTTCTTTGATCTTCTGGTATTGGATTTGGGGACCTGTTGGCATGATCCTGGCAATTCCCATTACTTCTGCTTTGAACCTTATTTTTAAAGAAATCGACTCAATGAAAATCGTCTCCGCTTTCATCAGCGGTGATTAAGAATGCCATTAATAATTGATTCGATCCTTCCCGGGAGTCTCGCTGCTCAAGAAGGTTTACAAGCAAATGACATAATTATTTCGATTAATGAAAACCCGATAAATGACTTTTTGGACTTACAATTTTTTAGTGCTGAAGAATCATTATTGATTAAATATGAAAATTCTGAAAAAGTAGAAAAGGAAATTTTCATTTTTCAGGATTTCGAAAATCCTTTAGGAATCATACCGATTCCTCATAAATGCAAAACCTGTATTAATGACTGTGTTTTCTGTTTTGTAGATCAGATACCTTCTAATCTACGAAAATCGCTTTATTTGAAAGATGATGATTATCGTCTATCTTTTGTCTATGGAAACTTTATAACTTTAACAAATCTTACTAAGAAAGATATTGAACGAATAATATCTCAAAAATTAAGTCCCCTTTACATTTCCATTCACACTACAAATCCGGCATTACATAAAAAACTAATGAGATATAAAATTGATTTTAACATTTTAGAAAAACTAGAGTTTCTTCATAAAAATGGAATCGAACTAAATACTCAAATCGTTGTAATTCCCGGTTGGAACGATGGTAACGAATTAATTAATACATTGCTGGATTTAACTTCCATGGATGTTCTTTCTATTGGAATTGTACCTGTGGGTCTTACGAAATTCAGGAATTCTTTGCAGAAAATTCAAGCGGTGAATCCCAAATTAGCAAAAGAAATTATAGATATTTCTAACAATTTTCCCAAAACATATTGTTCAGATGAGATTTATATTCTGGCAAATCAGCAAATTCCTCCGGAAGATTTTTATGATGATTATCCTCAACTTGAAAATGGTATTGGAATGATCCGATTACTTCTGGAAAACTGGAAAAAGAACAAGAAAAAATTTATTACCGAAATCCAAAAAATCAACAAAAATTTTGTTTTTATCACAGGAAAATTAGCTTATGAATATTTTATTGAAATTGCTCAAGAAATAAACTCAACCATCCCGAATAAAACTCGCGTAAAATCCATCACAAATTTTTTACTGGGAGAATCAGTTACAGTTACAGGACTGCTGAGTGCAAATGATATCCTGGAACAGATAGATTTGAGAAAAGATGAGATAGCTGTTGTCAGCAGTAATATTTTCAATACAGATGGTTTTACTTTAGATGATATTCATAAAAATGAATTTAAAACAAAACTGAATGGAAAGTTGCTTATTATTGATGAAGAATTTGCATATTGGGAATTAATCTAAGTTAATCTATAATAAAATGGACTGAAAGGAATGCGACTTGATAATTGCGATTTTTTCCGATTGTTCTTACAAGTCCAACTGAGAAAAATATTACCAATTCTTATTCATAGAATTGTATAGATTGTAATTGCCAAACTGACGAAATTCAAAAGTGATTTTTGTATTCTCCGAAGGTTTATAATTCAACTGAAAGCTGGGCAGAACCTTGCTTGTATTATCGTTATTCCCTTCAATTTTAAAATCATTCTGAAAAGTTGTAGAACCATAATTCACAAAATTCAAATCCAATTTAAAATCCAATTTTGAATTGAACTGATATTTCAGATGATTTGTGTAAACAGATTGATAGAATCCCTGATTATTTGAGGAAAATCCACTCATAAAAGAAAATGAATGATTCATAGTTATTTTATTGGGATTGAATAACATGAATTTATAATCCGGTTTAAAATAATCTGCTGTTATTTCTGCAAAAACAAAAGTTGTAATTAAAACCAATAATGAGATCAAAATTATTTTTTTCATTCTTCTCTCCTGAAATTTTGTAAAAATATCAATCTTTATTGATAATTTCTTTGAGCCTTCTATCCAATCGTCTTATACGACTCTTCTTGGAAACTCGCTTTCTCTTATGTGTTTTAATAGCATTAATCAGACTAATAATTACAATATACCCCACTACTAAAATAATACCTGCATAAATCGCTATCGTTTTCATAAACAGATAAAAATTTTACAGTGTAGAATATGTCAATAAAACTTTCACTATTTTAATAATACACATTTCTTTGATGTTTCAAACTTATTATTAACCTTGAGTTTATACAGAAATGTCCCGCTTCCCACTAATTTGTTATTCTCATCGGTTCCATCCCAAACTAAAGAATGTTCTCCTTTTTCCTTTCGTTCCTCAGCAACCAATGTTTTGATCTTTTGACCTTTGATATTAAAAATTTCAAGTCTTACATTTGCAGTTTCTTTCAGAGAATAACTTATGGTTGTTGAAGGACTGCGTCCGGTAACTGACGGATTAAATGGATTCGGATAATTCTGATATAATCTTGCTATAGGTTCAATTGTAACAACATTCTCCGAACTCACGTAAATATCGTCGAGATTAATTTTATAAGCTGAACATCCATAAGTTCCAATAACCAGAGTTCTGGTCTCATTATGAATTTTCATATCTGTAACAGGAACATTGGGAATTCCCTGGGAAATGCTGATCCAGCTTCCCCCACCATTTTCAGAATAGAATACACCGGCATCAGAGCCAACAATAATCCTATCAGGAATTTGCGGGTCTAAAACTATGCAATTGATAGGAATTTCAGGCAGATTGGAACTTATATCAATCCAAACAGAACCAAGAGTGGTAGATTTAAAAACATGTGGAGCAGGTTCATCCCACCTGAAACCGGAAACTGTAGCATAAATCGTATAGAAATCAAATGGATCAGCTGCCACTCGAGTTATCCATCGTTCTGGTAAACCTGCAGAGATTTCAGTCCAATTTTCTCCATCATCAACTGAAATGTGAACATGACTATCATCTGTTCCGGCAATAACGACTTCAGGATATGTGGGTGAAACTGCAACTGTGCTAACAGTGTGATAACTACTGCCATCATCACCATCAGTCAAATCTTCACTTACAGCAGTCCAGTCATTTCCTTCATCAGTTGTTTTCCAGATACGAAATGTGCCAAAATAGAGAGTTTCAGAATCATCAGGATGCATAGCCAGAGGAGAAGACCAGTTTTTCCTGTCATCCTCCATCTCTCCTGCAATATAAGAAAAATAATATCCGCCGTCAGTAGATTTAAAAAGATTTCCCCATTGATATTCTGCATAAATTATATTTGGGTTTGAATGATCAACAAGAGTATAAAAGCCATCTCCTCCTAAAATAACATGCCAATCATCCAGGTTACCTGTTAAAGTCCGGATTGTACTATTATCCTGAGTTCCACCATAAATTCTATCAGGATTTGTATTATCTATTTCGATTGCGTAAAATTGTGTAAGAGGAATATTATCGATTTTAATCCAGTCATTTCCAAGATTATAACTTATATACAATCCACCATCATTTCCTTCAATGATCCTACCTGTATCCTCATCGATATGCATGGCATGATGGTCAACGTGGATTTCATCCATATTGCCGTAATCCGCCAGCAGAATCCAGCTATTACCGCCATTATCGGAACGATATAATTCCACTCCCATCACGTAAACCCGGTTTTCATCTGTGGGATCAACCTTGATTTGACCAAAATACCAGCCAAATGAAAAATTCATTCCCTGCAAATAGGAATCATTTGTTTGTATCCAGGCATCTCCCCCATCAGAGGTTCTATAAACTCTGACTTCAGAATTCGGCATATCATAAAATGCATAAAGAACTTCAGGATTGGTTTTGGAAATATCCAGTCCGATCCTGCCCACATTATTTCCTGTTGGTAACCCACTCGTTAATTCAAACCAGGTTTCTCCTGCATCGATTGTTTTCCAGATACCGGATGTTTCACCAAAAGAGTGACGATAAGATAAACCTCGCATTCTTTCCCACATGGCAGCATAAAGAATATCTGGATTGGAAGGATGTTGAACCAGATCGACAGCCGATGTGGAATCTGTTACAAACAATTTTCTATCCCAGGACAATCCACCATCATCGCTGCGATAGATTCCTCTTTCTTCGTTTGCACTGAAAAGATTTCCGCAAGCAGCAACATAGATTCTTTCAGAATTTGAATGATCAATAATAATTCTTCCAATATAAGCAGAATTTTCCAATCCAATGTGCTCCCAACTTTCTCCTGCATCAACTGTCTTATAAATTCCATTTCCCAGAAAACTGTAACTGGAAGCATTTGCCTCACCGGTTCCTGCAAAAAGAATATTCTCATTATTCGGATCGATGACAATATCTCCAATGGAAATAACAGGAGCATCTGCAAAAACATTCTGCCAGGTGTCCCCATTATCTGTTGTTTTGAATATTCCTCCTGAAGCTGCACCCACATAAATAGTTTCCGGAGAATCAGGATGGATTGCCAAATCCGTGATCCTACCGCCAATATTTGTCGGTCCGGCTAATTCCCAATCATACCTGGTTTCTATCGAATTTTCATGCAGCTCCATTGCCTGTCTCATTCCTAAGAGATAAGAATCGAGCTTAATCTCATCATGCGGATAACAGCGTTGATAAGCCATCCATTCATTAGTTACAGCATCTGGCTCCTTTTTTAAGGGAGGTCCGAAAGGTCGCTCAACAAATTCTTTTTTGGGCTTCCTGATTCTTTCCCTGCCCAAAGGTGATCTTTTTGATTCAAGATAAAAATATGCTTCAGCGATGATGACTAAAACCAATACAATTAATAAAATATTTCTGATTTTCATTTTCCCTCCAGTTTTTTAATTTACCAAATTCTTGAAATTTGGCAAGTTTTTATATTTCAATTAATCTCTTAATATTTCTATGCTTCATTTTCTTTATGATTTGAAGCTGGTTCTCAAGTTTTTCATATAAATTTTCTAAGCTCGTATTATTCATAATATTTACATCTGCTAATTTTTGTTTTTCAAAATCCGACATCTGGAAATCGATTATCTGTTCTGCTCTTTTTTCTGAAATTTTCCTTTTTTTGATAATTCTTTTAATTTGAATATTCTTTTCCGAAGAAATATTTAAAACAAGGTCAAAAGCTTTTTCTAATTTGTTTTCAAAAAGTAGCGGAATTTCAAAAAAAAGTATTGGAAACCCGAGTCGAGTTTGCTCATCAAACCCGACTCGGGTTTCTGTAAACTCATCAATTATCTTCTGCATTTCTTTTCTTATTTTTGGATGGAGAAGCTGATTTAAAAAATTCAGTTTTTCCTTTGATCCAAAAACAATCTGACCGAGTTTTTTACGATTAATTTTATCATTTTTTAAGATATCTTCACCGAATTTTTCCGTAAGTTCATTAATAATATCTTCATCATCCAGGAATTTATGCCCAATCTTATCAGCATAAACCACTCTATCTCCTTTTTCTTCAAACCATTTTGAAACTAAGGTTTTACCAGAAGCAATTCCGCCAGTAACAGCAATCAGAAAAGGTCGGTTAGATGGTTTCATCTTTAATTCTTTGAGATAGTTCATCGATTGTTAGATCAGTGGAAATTATGCCATTTTTAGCAACCGAAATTCTCCCTGTTTCCTCAGAAACAACAATTGCGAATGCATCAGTTTTTTCCGTGATTCCAATTGAAGCAAGATGACGAGTTCCAAATTTCTGAGTATATTCGATATTTTCCGAAAGTGGCAGAACAACTTTTACAGCCAGGATTCTTTCTTTTCTTATGATAACAGCTCCATCATGAAGAATTGTTTTACTATTAAAAATCGTGAGCAGTAATTTCGTGGAAATCCGGGCATCGATTGTTTCTCCGCTTTCAATATAATCATCCAGTTTTCCATTATTTTCAATAATGATTAAAGCACCTATTTTCCGGAAAGACATAATCGAAACTGCATTTAGAAGATGAGTATAAATTTTCTTTTTTGTATCTTTAAAGACTGACATAAGATCGCGATTTCTAACTAACCTGGAAAATATATTCCGGATTTCAGGATGAAATATGATGATAAAGGCTATTACCCAGTAATCTTTTAAAAGTTTCAAAAATGAGGTCATCATAGACAAATTCAATACTGACGCTGTAAAATATAAAAGTAAAACCAGTCCAAAACCAAGAATAACCTGAAAACCACCTGTTTTTTTAAGTAGAAATATCAGACGATATAATAAAAAGGAAACCATTAAGATATCGATCACATCGGTAATTTTGGGTATTAAAAAACTCATATTGTTTCACCTATTTTCTCTAAAGTTTGTAAAAGTTGTTTATGTTCCTTCACATCGTGAACTCTCACAAAATGGATATTATGCTGATAAGCAAGAGCAGTTGCAGCCAAACTTCCAGCTAATCTTTCTTGGGGAGTTGAATCATAAATTCTTCCGATAAAACTCTTTCTGGAAGCACCCAATACAATCGGCACATCTAAGCAATGAAATTCTCTTAATTTCTTAAGAATGAGTAGATTATCAGAATGTCTTTTGCCAAAACCAATTCCCGCATCGATCAAAATCCTTTCCATTGAAATTCCGTTTGAAATACATAAGTCTATTCTCTCTTTCAAGAAAAACAAAACCTCCTTGATTGTATCTTCATAAAAGGGATTTTTCTGCATTGTTCGAGAAGTTCCCTGCATATGCATCAAAATTATTGGAATATTCTTATATTTTTTCAACACATTGATCATGGATTTATCAAATCGTAATGCACTGATATCGTTCACAATAGAAGCTCCAGCCTGTATTGCAGCTTCAGCTACTTCTGCTTTACATGTATCTATTGAGATTGGAACTTTCCCATGTAATTTCTCTATTATTGGAATTACCCTCTGAATTTCTGTTTGCACACTAATTTCTTCTGCGCCGGGTCTCGTTGATTCTCCGCCAATATCGATGATATCTGCTCCTTCATCAATCAATCTATGAGCGTGTTCAACTGCTTTTTCCGGATTTAAAAATTCATTCCCATCGGAAAAACTATCAGGCGTAACATTCAGAACACCTATAATCCTTGTTTTATTTAATGAAATTTCTTTTCCATTACAGTTTAATATTTTGACTGATTTTTCCAAAATCTGCTTTAACATTTTTTCCAGATCTACTTTTATTTCTGAAAGATCAAAAATAGTTTGAAATTTCAGTTTCCGAATTATTTTCTTAATTTTATCAGCATTTCCCAGAAGAATAACATCACTGATTTTTTCTTTTCCTTCTACTACTCCACGTGCTACAGCAGCATCTCCACCGATGGAAAGCATTTCTTGTTTTAAAATATTAGCTGCTCCTAATTTTACATTCTCCAATTTGATAGCTAAACTAATCGCTTTAGGAGCCATCACTTTCACACCTTGAGATGAAACATTTATTTTGTTCAACTCCCGAGCAGCTTCTTCGACATTTTGTATGTACAAAACTCTGTTCATGAACTATTATTTCTCCTTCATAAGAACGTGTGTCGAGGTGAAATCAAGTCTTGGAATTGTCAAATAATCTTTTAAGAATGAGCCACCAAGACACAAAGACACAAAGGAAAAATAATAATCAAATTACAACTGCTTTTACTTACCTTGAAAAGGATTAAATTGAGAGAATTCCTCTGTGGGTAAACCGTTTTCAAGGTAATCCAATATAGAAAAATTTGTTCTCGATTTTTTTTATGATTTTTTTCGTGTTCATTAGTGTAATTAGTGGATAAATAGATTTTATTTGAAAATCATTGACATCGTAAATTTATCAGTAAAAGTAAACCTGATAAAAATCCCAGGATATAAAGATGAAATCGAATAGTTTTGGTAGATATTTTGGAATCACAAGTTTTGGTGAAAGCCATGGACCTGCAATCGGTGTTGTAATCGAAGATGTAAAATCCGGAATCGAGTTTCCTTTAGCTGAAATACAAAAAGCCCTTGACTCCAGAAAACCAGGGAGAAAACAATTTTCATCTACTCGAAAAGAAGAAGATAAAATCGTAATTCTTTCAGGAATTTTTGAAGGTAAAACCACTGGAATGCCAATCTGTTTAGTGGTTTACAATAAAGATATTCGTTCAGAAGATTATGAGCATTTGAAGAATCTTTTCCGTCCCGGACATGCAGATTACACATATTTCAAGAAATTTAAAATTTATGATTATCGTGGTGGAGGAAGAGCTTCTGGCAGGGAAACAATTTCCAGAGTTGCTGCATCCGGTTTGGTTGAAGATTTATTAAGAGATATTGATATCAATTGCTATCCAGTCCAAATTGGAAAATTTATTGTAAAAGAATATGATTTGAATTTTCAGAATGATCTCTATTGGTATGATAAATCTAACTTTGGAGAACTGCAAAATTACTTAGATTCTATTCAAAAAAGAGGAGATTCTGTAGGTGGAATTGTGGAAGTAAAAATCGAAAATCTTCCTGCTGGTTTTGGAGATCCGGTTTTTGAAAAACTCGATGCAAACCTTTCCAAAGCAATACTTTCAATCGGCTCAGTAAAAGGAATCGAATTCGGTGATGGATTCAACCTGGCAAATCTCAAAGGTAGTGAAGCCAACGATCAAATCAATAAAAATGGTTTTTTGAGTAACCATTCCGGTGGAATTCTGGGAGGAATAAGTACTGGACAAAATCTACTTTTCAGATTCGTGGTTAAGCCAACTTCATCGATTAATATTCTTCAAAGAACCATCACAAAAAATGGAAAAGAAGTTTCGTTTAAATCACAAGGTCGTCACGATACATGCATAATTCCAAGGATTATTCCAGTAGCAGAAGCAATGATAAAATTAGTTATTGCAGATGCTATCAGTTATCAGAAACTCATTAATGACAATAAATTAGATATGAACGATTATCGCGAAGCAATCGATAAAATTGATGAGGATCTTCTGATAGCTCTAAACAGACGAAAAGAAATTTCCGAACTTATCGGAAAATTCAAAAAAGAAAGAAATATTGGAATCAATGATTTTGAGCGTGAAATTAAACTTCTAAAAAATCTTAGAAAGAAAGTAAAAACTTGGAAACTGGATGAAGATTTTGTAGAAAAAATCTGGAAAATAATAATTGAAGAAAGCAAGAAAAACCAATGATTATTATTTCTTCTCAACCCAACCTTCTCCTGTGAGGAGAAGGGGAATAAATGAAATCAGCAAAATTCAAATCATTTTCCTTTTTACTTTCCTCTCCTTTTAGGAGAGGATTAAGGTGAGGTTTATGATTATTTTATCAATTCCTTTTTTAAATAAAAAATTTATTGCAAAGCAAGTCAAAGAATATAGAGATAAATTTGAATGGTTGGAATTCAGGTTAGATTTTCATCCTGATTTTGAAAAATTCCCTCAGAATTTAATCGATTCAAAAACCATAATTACAATTCGAGATGTTTCTGAAGAAGGAAAATGTCCATCAAACTTTTCCAATAAAATCTCATTTTATAAGGAAATCATCTCAAAATATAAATGTCTTGTAGATTGTGAAATTGAACTCTACAAAAGGCAATTTTTTCCAACACCAAATCTCATTCTCTCTTATCATGATTTTGCAGAAAAAATCGATTATAAAAAGTTGGAATATTTCATCAATCTCTCAAATTCTATTCCTTCAAAATTTCTTAAAATTGCTGTAAACATTGATAAATATTCAGACTTCTTAGAATTGGAAAAAACTATTTCTCATTCGCAAAAACTTGTTTTATTGGTTGGAATGGGAAAGCTGGGAAAAATCTCGCGTTTGTTATATCCATTTTCAGGTTCGATTGGAACTTACGTAGGATTGTCTGAATTTCCCACAGCAAAGGGACAAATAACAATCGCAGAATCTGAAAAATTCAATTTGAAAGATATCAATAAAAATACAAAGGTCGGAGGAATAATCGGAGGAAAACAGGTTGAAAAATCTTTGGGTCTTGAATTTTATAACAAATATTTCAGAAAAAATAATATAAATGCAGTCTACTTGCCTTTTGTTGTAAATGATTTTAATGACTTTTGGGACTGGTTTGAAAGGTCAAAAAATAAATGTGAATTTTACGGACTTACATTTACGATGCCATTCAAAACAATAATTGCAGAGAAATTACGATCTCAACTACCTACAGCAAATCTCTATATTCCAACCAAAAATGCCATATTCAATACAGATGCGATTGCATTTCAAAAATCCATCCAATATCTGAAGATAAAAAAAGGGGATAAAATCCTGATTTTTGGAAGTGGTTCAACTGCTGAAACTGTTCTTTTCTCACTTTCCAAATTTAAGAATATTATAATTTCTGGAAGGAATAAAAAGATTGGAAAACTATTAGCTTCCAAATATCATAAAAAATTCATTTCATTGAAATATGCTGTAAATCTTACTTTTGATTTGATAATTAATTGCACTCCTATCGGAATGAATAACGAACATTTCTTTGAATCTACAAATCTTCAATTTCCCATGAAAATCATTGACTTGCCATACTCTGATAAAAAAACTCCTCTTATTCAAAAATGTGAGCAAGAAAGAATTCCATTTGTAGATGGAAAAATATTTTGGAAATGGCAGGCAGAAATTCAGTTAGAGAAGTTTGCGGAAATTTTAAATAAGAGAGAATCATGAAAAAAATAATAAACTTTTTTTCGATGTGCATTTTATTGATTTTATTATCCTGCACTGTAACTCATTATTCAGATAGCATTTCACAAACTTTACAAGATGCTGGGAAAAACAAAAAGGAAATTAAAAAAGCGCTCTCCTATTTCCAAGCAAAAGAAGATTCATTACAGTTGGATGCACTCAATTTTATTTTGGAAAATCTGAAAAATCATTGTTACGTGAAATTCGCTCTTTACGATTCCAACAAAGTGGAAATTCCCTTTAATGTTTTGGATTATAAAAACTATGATGAAATGATTCTAGCACTGGACAGTTTGGAAGAAAAAAAAGGTGAATTGAATTGGAAACGGAAAAAAAAGTTAGAGGATATAAAAACTATCACAGCGGAATTTATAATCGAAAATATTGAACTTGCATTTACAGCCTGGCAGCAAAAATCCTGGGCAAAAAATTTTTCTTATGATGAGTTTCGAGAATACATTTTGCCTTACAGGGGAAGCAGTGAACCGCTGGAAAGCTGGAGATCGTTTTTCCTGGAAAGATATGAAACTTTGTCCGAAGAAATGATTGATCCAACAGACCCGATCGAAGCAGCCAGATTGATAAATGAAGATGTGAAAAATTTGTTCGGTTTCGATGCCAGATTTTATTGTCATCCCACTGATCAGGGATTATCTGAAATGCTGAAAAATGAACTTGGTCGCTGTGAAGATATGACCAATTTCACGATTTATGCGCTGCGGGCAAACGCTCTCCCTATTACCAGCGATTATACTCCTCATTGGGCAGATACAGGAAATAATCACGCCTGGAATACGATCATTATTCCAGGTGGAAAAGCTGTTCCATTTATGGGAGCTGAAGCAAATCCGGATGATTATAATTTGCATCATAAACTTGCCAAAGCATATAGAAAAACTTTTTCTGAGCAGAAAGAGAATCTTGCTTTCAAACTTAATGAAGGAGAAAAAGCTCCTCCTTGGCTTGCTGGTAAAAATTATCTCGATGTGACTTCCATTTATACTAAAGTCTCAGATGTCTTTTTACGTTTAGATTATGAAATTCCGGATAGCATCAGGTTTGCTTATCTTTGCGTTTTCAATGCAGGTGAATGGAGAGCTATTCATTGGGGGAAAATTGATTCTCTTAATAATGTTACATTTGATAAAATGGGTATTGATATTGCTTATCTTCCGATGTTTTATAAGAATAAAGAACTCATTCCTGCAGGTGCTGCATTCATTCTGGAAAAGGATGGAACTCTAAGAGAAATTGATATAAGTGAAACAACTCAAAATCTCAAATTAATCTCAGTTACAAGAAAGATCATCAAACAGGCAACTGAGAATAAAGAAATTATTTTCTTAGATAAAGATGCTGAATATGAGCTTTTTTATTGGAATGATGAATGGATATCTTTGGGAGAAAAAACCTGTGAAGGAAAACCATTATTATTTGAAGAAGTTCCTTCAAACTGCTTATATTGGCTTGTTAAGAAAGATTCAAGAAAAGAAGAACGTATTTTTACTTATGAGAATGGAAATCAGGTTTGGTGGTGAAATATTTGGAATAATGAACAAGGAACATCGATTTTTGATTTTTGAAGTAATTCATCATGCGTTAATCTTTTAATTACTTCGACTCGACGTGCCTTTCGAGTCGATAAAATTCTCGTGTTAATTCGTAGATAGAAAAGAAAAAGGGAAAGATATGAATCCTGTAGAGATCATCATCAAAAAGAGAGAAGGTAAAGAGCTTTCCAAAGATGAAATACGGTTTTTCATTGAATCATATTTGAAAAATGAAATTCTAGAATACCAGATGTCAGCATTTTTAATGGCGATTTATTTCAGTAATATGAATCCTGAGGAGATTCAAACACTAACTGAGATTTATATCGATTCCGGTAAAAGGATCTCATTTCCAGATGAGATGAAAACTGTTGATAAACATTCCACAGGTGGAGTTGGTGACAAAATCAGTTTAGTTCTCGCTCCGATTGTTGCAGCTTGTGGTTGTAAAGTTCCCATGATTTCCGGCAAAGGATTGGGACATACCGGTGGAACTTTAGATAAACTGGAATCAATTCCCGGATTTCGCACAAATCTATCTGAAAAAGAATTCAAAGAAATTGTGAAAGAAGTTGGTTTCAGCATAATTAGTCAATCGGATGAATTGGTTCCAGCAGACCGCAGAATTTATGCGCTTCGTGACGTAACCGGAACAGTTGACAGTTTACCACTCATAACTGCGAGCATTATGAGCAAGAAAATTGCTGAAGGTGCAAAAAATCTTGTCATAGACTTAAAAGTTGGAACCGGAGCT
>JAUWNO010000069.1 GCA_030612605.1 Armatimonadota bacterium | reverse complement strand
ATATTTAAAAATCCATTTCTTGTTCGTTTTGTTTGTTTTGTTAGTTGCTAATTTTTTGTTTATCATTATTAGTTTTGTTAGTTGCTAAATCTTCCCTTGATTTTTCAACCACTTTAAAGTTTCGCGTTTACTGAGTGGTGCAAGCTCATTATTTTCTACAAAATCGATCACAGCTTGAGCATTAGTTTTGGAATATTCCCGTAAAGCCCAGCCGATCGCTTTTTGAATGAAAAACTCTTTTGAATCCATACATTTTTTTATGTTCTTGAAAAGCAATTTTACATCTGTTTCGTCTTTATAACCGAGTTGAAATAAGATCATAGTTCTCTGCAACCACATATTTCCTGATTTCATCCATTTCTCTGTATATGGTTTTATCAATTTCGGAAATCTTTTGAACAAACTTCCAACCAGCCAGCTTGCAATTCCATCCACAGAATCCCACCAAGATTTTGTGATGATAAGGTGTTCAAATAATTCTATAAAATCTTTATCTAATTTCTTGCTGAATTTTCGCAGCATTCCAACTGCAAAATACTGGAATTCCCTTTCCGGAAGTTCCCACAAATCGCGAATTATTTCTTCTAAATCGGATATTGGGGGCAGACTATTTTCCTTGAAAAACTTTTTGGTAATTTCTCTTCTTTCCGGTGTCTTTACTCCCAGATATGGAAACAGGTTTTTCATATATTTTGCCATTGGTTCGGCATTTGTGGGATTTGCATTGTTCTTAAATTCTTTAACTAATGGTTTGATATAATTATGCATTTTTGCTCCATACTATTTTTTTCTTAAGGGTTCTACAAAATGAAAAAAGGCTGTCTTTCTGAGGAAATCTTTTATGTAATCTCTAACGAAGAATCTCTTTATAAGCGGAGATCCTTCAATGAAAAAGCAATCCGGCAGCTGCCGGACCAGGATGACAAAAACACTCAATTTCGCAGGATTCATTTTTTTTCTTGAGTGTCTGATAAAAAACAATCTTTACTCTCCGATTCCTTAAACAGTTATTACTCTAAAAAAATCGATTAATATTGTGCAAGAAATTTATTATTGAAAAGTAAACACTTGAAGCCTTTGATACTTCAAATCGGAAAAACCTTTACATAAATGATGGCAAAGAAAAAATATTTTATAGTTTAGTCGCAATTAATATCGTTGAAAAATTTTAGTGAAGGAATTTAATAAATGCTTCTAATATTGAACACGATTATCAATATTGAGAAAAGAAAAAAGTATGACCTTATATTTTCAGATATTATTAGAAATTTAAATTGTGCTTCTGAAATATGTTATCCTGATGAAGAAATAAAAAATTCCAGATTATCGCGATATGATCATCTTTTGATAACCGGTTCGGAGCTGTTTGCATCGGAGGATAACGAGAATGACAAACAAATATTTGAAATTATCCATTATTTTCTGAAACACAGCAAATCAATTCTGGGAATTTGTTATGGTCATCAAATTCTGGCAAAAGCTATTCTGGGAAATAAATCTTGCCGAAAAGCAGAAAAACCTGAATTTGGTTGGAAAAAAGTTAAACTGGATTCTAATCCGCTTTTTGAAGGAATCGAAAATCCGGTCTTTTATGAATCACATTACGATGAAGTTTGCAATTTGATAGATGATTTCAGAGTGATTGCCAAAAATGATGATTGTCCGATTCAGGCTTTTCAATATAAAAATCTACCGGTTTGGGGAGTTCAGTTTCATCCGGAAGTAGATTATAAAACCGGAGAATACGCTTTTCAAAAACGCCTTTTAGAAAAACCCGGGCTAAAAAAATATTTTAAGAATGAATTAGAAAATTCCCAACAAATCAAACAAAATTTCGAGATATTCAGAAATTTTATCAAAACAAACTAACAAAGAAAAAATAGAAACGAGGAAAGTGATGAAATTACCAGACAAAATGGAATTACCTCCAAAAGGCGAAGAAGTATCTTTTTCCAAAATTAAGGAGATATGTGAGTTTTACGAGCTTCCACACCTCTGGGAAAAAATCGATAAAGACCCGCCACACATTCTATTCAAGAGTGACGGCTGCTCATTATGGTTTAATTCCTGGAAAAAGAGCAACCTGTTCCCTGCGTGTTTCCTGCACGATCTAAAATACTGGGCAGGATATCCGGAGGAAAATGTTGAAAGATTAGTGGCGGATGCAGAATTAATGATAGACGTAGCCCGAATACTTGGCTCTACTCAAATGGCAGAAACCATGTTTCATGGTGTTCGTGTTGGTGGTACTGAAGTATTCAATCGCTCTTTTTCATGGTCATTTGGACGGCAGAAAATAGCTCCTAAAAAAGCTTTGCTAAGCAGGAAAGTATTTGACAAATGAAGAATACATTTTTCTTTTCGGAATAAGACGATATATAAGAAGCTAATATCGAAGATTAGGACAATGAAAAGTAAATATCGCAATCTGGTAATATCCTGCTTAACCAGGTAGTATATGAAATTTATTAACCGTCTGATGTATGTTATTACGCATCATAGTAACGAATAATATGGAGAGCTCACATGGCAATTCGTAATTGGCTGAGACTAAGAGGAATAAACAGAAGAAAAATACGAGAAATTTTATATCACTCCATCGCCTCAAAATGGTTTTTGACACCTTATTTCTCACCACAGCAAAGAGATGCAATCGTGCGCACAGGCGATCCCGTAAGGTATGGTGCGGTGAGTCTGGCTATTGAACAAATAATCAGAAATCAAGTATATGGTTCCTTGGCAGAGTGTGGGGTTTATAGAGGTTCGATGAGTAAGTTTATCCATGACAGAATCCCCGATCGACCATTGTTCCTTTTTGATACATTTCAGGGTTTTGATAAGCGTGATTCAGATACCGCTTCTGATAATCGTTTCAAAGACACGTCCGTAGAGTATGTTACAGACTATATTGGAGATACCCATAATATCATAATTCGAAAAGGCTTTTTTCCAGATACAACATCGGGGCTTGAAAAGGAACGCTTTGCCTTTGTGATGATTGATTTTGATAAATATGAACCTACAAAAGCAGCTTTAGATTTTTTTTATCTGAGAACAAATCCTGGCGGGTTCATCTTTCTCCACGACTATAGAAATCCAGAATCGGATTGGGCATGTTCAAGAGCACTTGATGAATTTTTAGATAACAAACCGGAAAAACCTATCTTGATCCCAGATGGATTGGGTAGTGCGATATTCAGAAAGGTATAGACTGTTTTGTAAAATAAATGTTAAAAACGCTTTACTAAGCGGAAAAATATTTGACAGATGAAGAATAGCTTTTCTTTTCGAAAGCAGTTATATCGAAAATTGGACAATGAAAAGTAAATATCAAAATCTGGTAATATCCTGCTTAGATAGGCGGGATATGGGATTTTAAGCAGTTAAATATTTGTTAGACAGATGAAAATAAAAAAAGGGGGAGAGAATGAAATTGCAAGGAGATGAAAAGGTAATTCACGAGTTACGACCAGAATCTAAAGTTCTAGGTATTTGGATCTTTACAAAATGTTTACTTACTGCGATTGTTGGAGCATTCTTGATTTTTTGGTGCTTTAGTTTCATTGGCAGTATGCTTTATGTTGCTATCAAGTCAAAACCAACTTTGCCAATCGCAACAGGTGGAATTGTGGCGATTATTGTCGCACCTTCACTTTTTCTTCTGTTATTGATCTACAATATTTATCTTCGGCGTACATATGTATATTATGTTACAAATCAACGATGTGTGTTTCATGGGGGAATTTTAAGGAGAGTTGAACGCTCTGTTCCATATCATAAAATCACTGATGTTGAAATGAGTCAAAATATCATTGAAAGAATACTAGGAATTTCCAGTCTTAAGATATTCACGCCTGGTACCAGTAGCATGATGACTTCTCCATTTGGGGGACAACGTGCAGAAATTGCTTTTGTGGGATTAAAAAATAATGAGATCCCAGCTACAACCATTAATGAAATAATAAGAAAGTTTAGAGCGACTGGCGAATAATTTAAACTGTCTGACAATTCACTGCCGTCGCAAAAACCTGCGGTTTTTGCGGCTGATATCAAACGATAGAGTTGAACTCATTAGCTATATAATCAACAGAGAAATGAGATAAAAATAAATTGGCAAAATGTCTTGATATTTGTTTTTCAAAGAAGCCCACGAATTTATTCGTGGGAACCAAGATTATATAGAAATAAATAACGGTTTCAACCGTTTATCAAACAAAATAAAAAACCATTGAAATGGTTAATATGAGTGTGTTTAATTTATTTTCGCCATGAATAAATTCATGGGCTTCTAATAATTTATTTCTCTTTTTTTTGGTAGTAGAACAATAAAAAAAATTGGGGGGAGTATGATACAACTAAGCAGGATAAAATATTTGACAAATGAAGAATAGCTTCTCTTTTCGGAATTAGATTATATAATGAGTTAATATCGAAGATTAGGACATGAAAAGTAAATATCGCTATCTGGTAATTTCCTGCTTAAATAAGTAGGATATGAGAATTTAATTAGCAGTCTAATACATGTTAGCTACAAAAACTAAGGAGTAAAATGACAAATTTAAGTGTAAATTTAAATAAAATCGCATTGCTTAGAAATTCACGTGGAAGGGATTTTCCAAATGTTGTTGATTTTGCAGGAAAATTTTGTGAATTAGGTGTGCAAGGCATCACTATTCATCCAAGACAAGATGAGCGGCATATCAAGAGACAAGATGCATTTGATTTGGCTGATTTCCTCAGCAATAAGCCGGGAATTGAACTTAATATTGAAGGTTATCCATCCGATGATTTCATAAAATTGATTGAAGCAACTAAACCTGATCAATGTACTCTTGTTCCTGATGATGCCAATCAATTAACTTCTGATCATGGATGGGATTTAAAGATACATGGACAAGAACTAAAAGATATACTCATTCGAATTAAACAATTTGGGGTAAGAACAGCTATTTTCTTAGATCCCGATATTTCTCATGTTGACTTAGCTGCTAAGACTGGCGTTGATCGAATCGAACTCTATACAGAATTATATGCATCCTCTTTTGAGACAGACAAACAAGATTTTGTTTTTAACCAATATAAGGAAGCTGCCGCACAAGCACATTTATACGGTATTGGTGTAAATGCCGGTCATGACTTGGATCTAAACAATCTACCTTTATTTTTAAGAATTGAAGGGATATTGGAAGTTTCCATTGGTCATGTTTTAACAACTGAGTGTATTGAATACGGCATGAAATACGTAATTCATCAATATTTAACAATCTGTAATAGCTAACAATGCCATGCAGTCGGACGCTCGTGCCTCGCGCCGCTGATGGTAGCCGTTATGTGTGAGAAGCAAAAAGGAATTGATTAAAAAATGTGGAGTTTTAACAGATTAAGAGATGCTGCTATTATAAAAACAGAAGGCATCCTTTGGCAAGGACCTTTATCTTGGCCAGGTTTTGAAAAAACTAATGATCTTAAAAAGATTCCAGACATGCAAGGTGTATATCTTTTCACCTTTAAATATCAAGAAGGATATCTGCTATATGCTTCAGGTATAACAAATTCTACAAAAAAAAGATTTTCAACTCATACTCGTGAGTATAGAAAGGGAAATTACAATGTTCTTGATGTTATGTCTGCTGAAAAGGGTGAGCGAAAAGAAATCTGGCACGGCTGGCAATATGCAAAAACACATCAAGATGAATTTCATTTGCATAAAGAAACTATTTTTAAAGCAGTCGAAACCCAGCTTCAAGCTTTTCGAATTTTTATAACTGAAATTTCAGATGTAAGGAAAAGAGAAAGAATTGAAGCAGCAATAATGCAAAATATATATACATCCAAAGACCATTGGTCTGAATTGGCTGATAGGGGTATGTTTTTAAAAGAGCGGTATAATTCTGAAATGCCAATTGAAATAAGAAACATTTGTTCAGAAAAGATATATGGATTACCTGAAAGACTAGAGATATAAAATGATAAATACACATAACAAATCACTGCACTGGATTTTTACTCCGCTGCGCTCCGTAAAAAACCAGTGAGTTCAAACATTAACAACAGCTAAACTCACCGATTAATCTCTTGTAATAGAATTCCTCCAACTGGAAACAATTTCAATTATTAAGAAGAAAAGAATTATCTTCTTCGCAAAGAGGTAAAAGAAAAAAATATTCTCTTCGTGTCCATTTGCCTGCCCCGTAAGGAAGAATGACTGTATCGAGGTGCTATTCGTGGCTAAACAATCTTTGTAACCATCGAAAAAATCATTGACTTAATAATAATCAATTATTTAGTAAATATTGGAAGTTTCAGAAGGTTAATCATAAAATTAAAAAGACTAAAATCAAAATGCTAAGAATAAATAAATATCTGGCAAAATGTAACCTGGGCTCACGCAGGAAAGTGGAATCCCTTATAAAAAATGGAGACATCAAAATAAACGGAATTGTTTGTACAGACCTTTCCAAACAGATAGATCCATTAAAAGATACAGTGGAATTCAAAGGAAAAAAAATCTCCTTTTCAGACGAAAAAATCTATCTGATGCTGAATAAACCAAAAAAATATCTCGTTACAAAGCATGATGATTTCGATAGGAAAACTGTTTATGATCTGATACCAGATTTTGGCACACATCTTTTTTCCATCGGCAGGCTGGATTATATGTCCGAAGGTTTATTGCTGCTTACAAACAACGGAGATTTCGCCCAGCAAGTAATTCATCCACGCTACAAATTACCTAAACTCTATAAAGTGACAGTAAAGGGAAATCTGGATGCAAATCAGATTAAACAGCTTCGTGAAGGAGTTCTAATTGACGATAAAAGAACTTTGCCAGCTCTTGTTTATGTGAAAAAGAGAACGCAGAATATGACTATTTTGAAGATGACGATTTTTGAAGGTAGAAAGCGTCAAATCCGATATATGTTAAAAAAGGTTGACTCTGAAGTGCTTGAACTTAAAAGGCTTCAAATAGGTGATGTTAAGCTGGGGAAGCTTCCTGTGGGAATGTGGAGAATGCTGAAACCTAGTGAAGTTTTGAAACTTACCTCCCGAAAGTTTTCGGGATCGAAATTTGTGAAATTTATAAAATAGAGGACTTATGAAAATCGGTTTAATTGGTTTGCAGAATTCCGGTAAAACTACAATATTTAATGCTCTTACAGGTTTGGATGCAGATACTGCTTCCTATGCAACCCAGAAAATTGAGCCGAACCTGGGAATAGTGGAAGTAGCTGACTATAGAATCGATAAACTCTGGGAAATCTACAAACCTGAGAAAGAGGTAAAGGCAATCATTGAATACATCGATTTTGTGGGATTAACAGGAGATTCTAAAAACGATGCACCTTTTTCCAGCTCCTCCCTTGCCCTCATCAAAAATACCGATGCACTGGGTTTAGTTGTTAGAAATTTCGAGAATGAGATTATTACTCAACTGCTGGGAAAACCGAATCCTCAAAAAGATATAGAAGTGATTGATTCCGAACTGATTATTTCTGATCTAATAATTGCAGAAAACCGTTTGGATAAAATCGAATTAGCAGAAAAAAGAGGAATCAAAGATTCTGCAATGCAGGCAGAGAAAAGAACGCTGCAAAAAGCTGTTGAACACCTGAATAATGACGCTCCTCTTCGCACTCTCGCTTTAACTGAAAACGAAGAAAAATCTATTCGCGGATTTCGCTTTCTCAGCCAGAAGCCTCTGATGATCATCCTGAATTCAGATGAAAATAATTATGGGAAAAATGAGAATTTGATCTTAGAAATCGAGAGGAAAAATCATATTATTGAATTCGCCGGTGAATTTGAGATGGAGCTTTCCAAACTCTCTGAAGAAGATGCCAAAGAATTTATGGAAGACCTCAATATAAACGAATCTGCACGCAAACGATTAACCAAATTCTCTTACGAATTGATGGGATACATCAGCTTCTTCACGATAGGTAAAGATGAGGTGCGAGCCTGGACAATTAGGAAAGGGAAGAATGCTCTTTTTGCAGCAGGAAGAATTCACTCGGATCTTGAGCGCGGATTTATCCGTGCTGAATGTTTTTCTTTTGATGATTTAATTTCAGCAGGTTCAGAAAAGGCTATCAAAGAAAAAGGATTGTTCCGTCTGGAAGGGAAAAATTATCTTGTCCAGAATGGAGATATTATTTGTATAAGATTTAATGTATGAAAGAGATGTGCAAAATAGTAGAATGTTTTTGTCATCCTGAGAAATTCTTCTTGCTTTACAATCGAAGGATCTCCGTTTATAATGAGTTTCTTCGTTAGAAACTACTTTGAAGATTTCCTCAGAAAGACAGCATTTATTGCAGCGTTACGAAAGAGGACTTTCGTAACGAGCAAATAAGATTTAATGTATGATTTTGCGGAGATAGAAATGAAAAAAGAATCAAAAAAAAGTTTTTGGAAACCTGTTTTATGTATATTAATTATATTAATCGCAATACTTCTTCTCGTTGCCATCATAGGAGATACATCCATTCTAATCTTTGATTATACGACTTTGAAAAATGCTGAACTTACATTTGTGCAAATTGTGAAGTTGGATTTCCCGGAAGGATTGATGAATCCGATCGGACCTTTTGGAGTATTTTTTGGTTTTTGGTTCATTTTTCTTTTAGGAAAATTCTTCAGTATTTCGTTGCTGCTTGGAACAATTCTGTTAGGATTTTTTAGCGTCTTCTTAAAAGAAGAAAAGCATTTTATCTGGAAAACCATCAGCTTCATCCTCTTTGCTT
>JAUWNO010000304.1 GCA_030612605.1 Armatimonadota bacterium | reverse complement strand
GGAACGGTTTCCTCAACAAAGAAAAATTCCGCTAAACTCAAAATGTCATCTTCCACTACAAATAAATCTTCAGTTTCAGGAATATAACCATATTTGGACGCAGTTACCTCATAATCTCCAATTGGCAGATTTAAAAAGATTTGTGCTACTCCAGAGAAATCTGTTATTCCGGTTGCAATTAAACTATCTTCATTTGTAACAGCTATTATAAAATCGGAATTATCTGAGGTTAAAGTATTCACTTGAACTTCCAGAAAATTCGAGCCATAGATCATTTCGGTATCAAAGGTTAGATTTGTATTTCTGGGAACATCGGTCCAAACAGCCAGTCCCGGGTCTCCCAGCAGGTTATAAACATAAAAATAAAATCTGTCGGATTGAGTGGGACCACCCCAGCCATGACAATACGGGTAGTTATTGTAAAGTTCCATTTTACCACGCAGCAACATTTCGCTACACCGGAAAAGATCTTCCCTGGTTATTCCCTGGTAGATACCCAGAGAATTTGCATTGTTCCAGCCTGTTTTTGTGTCATGTTCGCTGGGTCCGATAAAACCTATTGCACCTTTGGGGTTTGTAGGTGAACCCTCATTAAGCCAGGTTTCTCCAAAGCAATTAGGATAATATGAAGAAGCAAAATCACCACCACCACAGGTCATACTTGTAACCACGGGCAGCATAAAACCATTGGTCAGATTTTGAATATCCCAGATTTCAAACATGGGACCGCTTGTCCAACTGTGCCAGGCATAAGGTGAACCTGCTCCTCTGAAATTGATAACGGTATATCCGCCATTAATCATTTGACCGAGCAGACTTGCACTACTCTGCCAGGGATGGATAAACGTATCAACAACAGTATAGGTGAAATCTAATAATTTTTGCCGGGCAGCCATCAAAGTTTCACGATGAGAATACATTTGCCAATAACCATTAGCAATAAAACCCACCATTAAACCTTCAGTAAACCAGTTTTCGTCCATGTAGGGATTACCTTCATAATTGGTAATTTTACTAACAATAGTTTGAAGTTGAAATTGATTTTGTACGGATAATCTTCCGATCATAATATCCGGAAAATAATCATCACCTTCCAATAAGGTATAAGTGTGATCTGTTACATTCACCGGTGAATAAGGACTTCCATAATTAATATAATTTGAGGGCACAACGATATTCCCGCTAACATCACCCACCAGAACTACAAATTCCGGTGGAATTTCCCAATTGTCATACGCATTTTGCAGATAGTTTAGAATACTGGTGTTTGAGCTTCCTGTTTCGGAAATGGGAGCAAACCTGGTTTTAAATCCTAATTTTTCCTTCCAGCGAAGTAAAGGCTGTAAATTGGTTTCGCAGTTATCCGGTGCGATAAAAAGATAGAGTCCATCTTCTACAGACCTTTTATCTTCAGCTCCCAGAATATTCTCTTTTACGATCTTACTGAAAGATTTGGAAAAGGTTGATTTTACTTTTGTGATAGGATTATTATTTACGGAAAAATCTACTTCTAATTCTGCTTGAATGTTTTTAATAATTCTAATATTATTTAAAGCAGGATTGTACTGAATAGGTGAAATTGTTACTTGAGAAAATCTGAACCCGCTCATAATATTTGGCTCAGAGATTTTTATAATTTCGTTTGGGAGCCATTCGTTTTTCTGATAGAATGCTTTATTTGGCAATAAGTTATCTTCCCAGCCGGCAGGCACGATCTTTTTATCTAAAGTTTGTTCATCAAATCCAAAACTTAAATTGTTAATAACAAAATTTCCATTGTCCGGCAAACTCACATATTGGGAGCAAAGGGGAATTTCCGCTTCACCAATTTTTCCGCCGTTGGTACATTGAGCAATAATCAGTTGATAAAAATCTTCTTCTGCGATTGTTTTGATGATGAACTCTTGGATTTCGAAATCTCCCGAAATTTCGATTAAATTGTTTTCATAAGCTATTTCCAGTCCATTAATACAAATTGATAAAACTAACAGAATCCATAACAAAGTCATTTTTTTCATTAAATTCTCCAAATTATTTTTTTATTCACAATACTTTATACAATAATCATTCCAAAAAGACTATTTTTTTTAAACTGAAATTTAATAGTAAAGCAGGTTTCTTCTTCAGTTCTGGAACTCACCGATATTGTGTCACCATGCAGCTACTTTTGTACTGTTCAGAGACCAGTCTCTACTTCAACAATAAACACTTTTTTGTTGATACTGTTTCATCATTCACCTTGAGCTTGTAAAAATAAATTCCTGATGAAACAGGATTATTATTATTGTCGGTTCCATCCCAGGATATGGAGTAAAACGACCGTGTCGTTTTTGCATTAACATGGTTAATGCACTCCAAAGTTTTTATTTTCTGACCCTTGATGTTGTAAATTACAATCTCCGTGTTCTCCGTGTTCTCTGTGGTAAATTGTATTTTTGTTTCAGGATTAAAGGGATTGGGATAGTTTTGATAAAGTTTAGAGACAGACACAATTTCCGGATCTGCATCCAAAGAATAAACTTCCATATACACGGGAATAGAAATTTGCTGTCCCAAATCTGTGAATATATTGATGAAAGCTTCATAAGCTCCCGGTTCCAAACCATAACTATTAAAAATAAAGGGAATAGTCTCTGTTTCTTCACCCGGAATTGTACCTGAAGTTACAGTCGGGATTAACCAGTATATGGGGAAATCTGCAATTATGAATAATTCAGAAGTATTATAAACTTCTCCATCTGTGGAACTTACTTTTATTCTGCAGTTTTCCGAAGGAGGACCAGGAACTGTAAATTCGTAAAAACCTGTATTTTCGACTCCTATGACGATTTCCATCCAGGTAAAACCATTATCAGTCGAGAGTTCTATATTCACTTGGTCAACTCCGCCCAGATCGACCCAGGTAATAATATCCTGAGAATCGTAGGTCATTACTGTTCCAAGTGTGGGATGAGTAATATTCAAAGCAGTGATCTGGAATGCTTCATCAGATGTATCGAATATTTCTCCATCGATCGAGCTGACCATGATTTTGCAATTATCGGAAAGAGGACCAGGAACCATGAATTCATGATAGCCGGAATTAACAATATTCTCTGCAATTATTTCCCAATCTCCTCCAATTTGATGCTGGATTTTAATATCAATGATCTCAAGGGTACCATAATGACTCCAGGTAATGCTGTCCTGCAAACCATAAACAAGGCTTTCTCCACCATTTGGATACTCGATCCAGATATATGAATTTGAAGTGGGGTCCATAATGATAGTTCCACTCATAGAATGAGGAGCAGCACCCGTTCCATCTCCCTCGATATACCAGCCGATTTCAACAGGCTGGGTTTGACTTGCCTCGATAGTTACATTCACATTGAAAGAATGAGCACCAACAGATGAAATTGTTTGTCCGTTTCCAAATCCCCAGCTTACTTCTACGCCATTACCGGTTTCATTATTGTAGTTTAATGTTTCCAGATCGCTTGCACTATTAACATAAAATCCA
>JAUWNO010000141.1 GCA_030612605.1 Armatimonadota bacterium | reverse complement strand
AGCTTCTGGGTTGATATTGAATCTAGAAAAAACTTCAATTGCAAAAATTTCTCGCATCCCAAATCCACTGAATGAAACGGGTAAAATATGGGAAATATGAACTAATGGAACTGAAATCATAACTTCAAAAAAACTTATTTTTGCAAAATCCTTTAAAATAATAAAATATTGAAAAAAAGATATGAATGTAAAAATAATTTGCATAATAATAATTCTTGGAACTATCTTTAAATAATTTTTAAAGAATTTCTTAAGATTTTCTTTATTAATTATAAAAGAAAAAAAATAAAGCAAAAATGGCGAAAGAAAAATAAGAATCAAAAGAGCAATTTTGAAAAATAAATTAAAGTTTGAAAAATAAAATATTGCAGCAAAAGATGCAAAAAAAAGATTTTTCCAGGTTACAAAAATTCTTTCCACTCCTACTGAAGCTGCAGTTGCACCTTTTCTATTATTTACAAAATATACTTTCCCGAAAAAACCAAGACCTGCAGGCAAAACGAAATGAAGCGCCATCCCGATAAAATATGATTTTAACACTTCATTCTTTTGTGGATGGTAGTCCGGGTTTATATGAAGATACTTTCCCCAGTTGTTAAATTGAATATAAAGTTTCACTATAGTTGTAGAAAATATTATCAAAACGGTGAGAAGACTAATGTGCTGAAAATCTCTGATAAGTTGCAGGAAATCGACTTTTTTGGATATCAAGAATATTATTATTATTGTAATGAGAATCTTAATTACAAAAACAAGTTTCTTCTGATTTCTTTTGGTCATTGGGTATCAGGTTTTAGGTGATAGGTTTCAGGTTTTGGGTGTTAGGTTTTGGGAGCGATATTTCATTAATTTCACTAATTTCTTTGAAATTATTTCACATCGATTTATTATCTCAATATTTTCTTCTGAAGAAATATATCCAATCTCAAAAGCAATAATTGCCTGAGTTTGAACTTCTGCTGAAGAACCTTTTGCAATATTGAAATATCTAATAGATTGTCTATTGGAACCACTTTCATCACCTTCAGCAATATTACTGGGAACACTAACAGCAGCTTTTCTGATTTGCCCTCTTAAATCATAATCTTTAGCAAATTCGCCTTTTTTAGTAAGCTTATAAATATAAATAGCCAAATCTTTTGCTAACTTCCATACTTCAAGTTTCCTGAAATCACCCATAATATTTCATCTCTTTGCACCAAGAACCAAGAAACCAAAACCCAGTACCAGATACCCCGTACCTGTCACCCAAGACCATTCCCATCAATTCCTTCTCCCTGCTTTTCTTTCAATCAATCCCACGAGCGAAACGAGCTAATACCAAAATCTATGACTTTATTTTTCATCTTTTCTTTCACTCATGACTTCTTTCATACCCTGGTAGTTGAATTTAGAAGCACCTTCGATGGCTTTAACAGCTACGTTTTGAACCTTCTCGTAAGACGATTCAAGTTTATTGGATACCGATTTGATCATATCAGATTGCTCTTTAACTTTCAGTTCCAGAGCTGAAATTTTAGTGAGCAGGACTTCTTTTTCACCGGCATATTGTTTCTCGGTCAATTCGAGTTCGTGTTTCAAACTTAGTTTCACACGTTCGGTCGTTTCTGTTTTAGCTTTTTCGACAGCAGCAGCCTGATTCTCATCGAAGGAATCAACTCTTTTGCGCAAATCAACCAGTTCATTTTCGTTAGTTTTAATGGAATTTTCACGAGTTTCGAGTTCCTTTTGTTTTTGTTCTATTTTAGTTTCGAATTCTCTTCTTTTCAAATCTAGTTCATCATTCAATTTGTTTTCAGCCATTATTTTTTCGCGTTTAAAATTGTATTTGAATTCCTCGGTTTCACGCTCACGATTTTTTTTATCCCGCTCTTTAATATCTTTTATTTCATTTTCGTAATCTACTTTTTCTCGGGCAATCGTATTTCGTAAAATCTCAATTTCTTGTTCCAGAGTTTTTTTGAGTTCTTCCATTTCGGATTCATAATTAGTACTTTTTTCATTTTGTGCTTCAATAAGAGCAGCGAGAGTGTAAGATGTTTTCTCGATTTCGTAGATTTCCTGCAGTTCTTTTTCTTTGTAGGAAATCACCTCTTCCATAGTTTGATATTTCTTCACCTGTTCATCAATCTTACCAAAAGCTTCACTGAGAACAGTGTCTAAATGTGATTTTAAATTCCCAAAAGTTTTTTCCAGGTTATCATCGACAATTTTTTTAGCCTGAACAATAAGAGATTGTTCTTTTTTTTCTTCTATCTTTTTCTCAGGTTTCAGAAGCTTATTTTCCAGGTTTGTTATCTTTTCTAACGCCTGATTATAAACTTCCAGAATTTCTTTCTTAGTATTGGTCATGGAAATGTCTGTCATGGTTTTCTCCTTTTTTAATTATTGGTAAATCCTTTTTCACATTTTATAATTCATTGGAATAAGATAAGTTATATTCTCAAAAAACATTTCGACTACCTCCTAACCGATATTTAGAAGTTAACTTCTTCTAAATCACTGAAATAGATTAATAGCTAATCTTGTATTTTAACACTCTCAATATCCACCTCATCCCAGCCTTCTCCTATCGAGGAGAAGGAGAACAGCGGACTTCCTCTCCTTTTAGGAGAGGATTGAGGTGAGGTGAAAAACACTCTATTATGCAGAACTCATATTTATTGGTATTTAAGGTTTCTGCAAAAATTTCTATCCCACACAAAATAAATGAGATAAAATCTTAAAAAACATCCTGACTACCTCCCGCCTTGAATATGACAGTTAATATCTTTTTATTAAAAGAATTAGCTCCTACTTCTAACTAATATTTATTTTCTTAACTATATCCATCTCATCCCCCGTTAAAATAAACAGCAAGCTGAATTTCGCGGGGTAAACCAGCCTTCTCATAACCCAGATAAACTGGAAAAGATGTAGCCACGAAGAACACGAATGAACACGAACGGAAAAGTTGTTCATAAATTTTATCCTTGTGAATCCTTTCATTTCGAATCTTTTTTTCCAATTATTCCAAAATGTAGCACTATTCTCTTGATTATTGGGGTTTTCCCTATGAGACACTATTGGTCTCAGACAAGTGTTGTCTCATAATTTCAATTTAAACACATTCGGGTGTATCCCATTTTAAAATATCTTTACGAATAAAATATTTTAACATTGGATCAATCAAACAATATAATTGCTTTTCTTTTCTGATAACACCCTTTGTTTTAAGCTTACGTAAAGCACGAGAAACATTCAATTGGTTTAAATCTAATGATTTATATATTGAAGGAGTGTCTTTTGCGATCGAGATTAAAACTTGAGTTTGTTCCCTGCCGGCAGATAATTCTTCCCACAGTTTCTCTATATAATTTATTTCACTCCAGAATGCATCTTCAATAGCTTCATTAACATTAACAATATCAATATTGCTTTTTTGAGCAGAAATTATAAAATATTCCAAATGTTGGCAAATAAGTTGAGTGTAATAAGGGTTGCCTTTTGAAAATTTCATTAAGCGACCTAAAGCATCGTCACTAATACTAACACTTATTTTTTGAAATTCTTCTCTTATATATTTTTTAAAAATATCAGGATTTATTTCATTGATTTGAATTACCTGAGCAAAGCGATAGAATGGAGACTTTGATGTAATAAATATTTTATTCATCACTGATTCCTGACTACCGGAAAAGATATAAGAAGCTTGTTGCTGCAATTGTATCTTAGAACGAAATAATTTAACTATTTCTTCTTTATTTAATTTTTCGACATCACCAAACTCATCAAAACCACAAATAATTTGCTGGTTGTATTTAACAGTAAATTCTTCGATAAAATCAATGCTCTTGGTCAATAAGGTCAACTCATCCTGATTTTTCTCCGCAAAGTTCAAGATGAATTCAAAATCTTCAATTGTTTGTTTAAATTCGATTTGCTGCATCATGGAACTAAAACTTTTGCGAAAATTAGAAAATGCTTTATGTAACTTTTTGTTTAATAGTACTGATTCGGTAATTTGTTCGGATAGTAACCTTTTAGTTGGGGTTGCAAAAAGATCTACATAAGAAGTAAATAAACCTTGAGCTTTAATTCGGCTTAATACTTCCAAAACAATTGAAGTTTTACCAAATCTGCGAGGAGCAATAAGAACAACACTATGACCGGAAATTAACAATCTAATAATCTTTTCCAATATTTCTTCACGTCCAATAAGCTTTTCACCTAATACAGGACGACCTGCCTGAAATAAACTTTTCATTTAATGTTTTATCCTCCATACTACCGGATTAGTAATGGGTATTGGGTGACAAGGCGAGATGGCGACAAGGTGAGAGGGCGAGAGTGCGACAAGGCGAGATGGCGAGGGAGTGATAGGGTGAGAGCATGATTATATTGTCCATTTTTCAGGTTGTTTTATCATATTTACAATCATAGCTATAATATGATCATATTTGTCAAAAAGACTATCATATATATCATTATCAATATATTTGCATCTTAAAGAAAAGTCTAACCAAACTTGAGTTTCTGCAGCCTCGCCTTCAGAATCAGAGAGTTTTGCAACAAATGCTTTCGGATATCTTCTTTTTCTGAAAGCTTCTCCAATATTGGAAGACACTGATCTAGAACTTCTTCTGATTTGATCAGTCAACGAGTAAGTTTCTTCTTTTGGAAAGTTTTTTGATATCTCAAATATCTCCATTGCAGCTTCAAAAGATATCTTATAAACATCCAGATCTTTATGCGTTTTAATTCTCATATAAACATTTTTTTTACATTTATTTTACACTCACTAAATCGCCTACTCTCCAGATCGCCCCTTCGTCTTTCTACTTTCCGATTGTTTTATTTTATCTAATATATTCAATATAATTTCTCCTGTCTTTTTACTATTTTTTTATGAATTCTGTTCTTCGCCCACTCTCTCCATCTCATCTTCTCGCATTCACTTCCTCACCAAGATTCATTGCCAATTGATAAACCTGAAAATCATCCAAACTTTTAATCATAATAAATTCCGCAATTCCTATAAATTCCCATTAATTCCTTCTTTCAAAACTTCTACCACTCAATGCCCATCATCCTGCTTCTCTTTCAATGAAATTCCCTCTCCCACGAATCTTCTCTTATTTAATACTGCGAACGACACGTCGGTGCGTAATGAAATGAAGACTGAAGTGAGTAAATTCCTATTAATGCCTTCTTCCTGCTTCTCTTCCAACTAATTCCTATCAATGCCCATCATCCTGCTTCTCTTTCTATCCAATCTCACAACTATCTCACAATCTCACAAATCTCACAATTTCAATCTATATCTCACATTTGGTCCTTTACCGATTTTCTCTATGATCCCATTATCAATCATAACTCTTAAATAATTTAATATAGTATTAGGATGAACATTCAAGATATTAGAAAGTTCTTTTGCTTTCATCTCTTTTGATTTTTTGATCTGTTTAATAATATCATTCTCAAACTCGATATTTATATCTTTTCTTCTGAAAAAAGTTACTTTGAAATAACGTCCCGGTTCTTCAAAAATTGGTAGAGGAACACCGGCTTTTTTGCACAATGATAGCATTCTTGAAATCCCGGTTCCCAATTTTTCTATATAACCAAACCTTCGAAATGCTTTTGCTATTAATTTATTACGAATCTCAGAAGCACCCTGTCCAAGTTCTTCTAAAGTAATACCAACGGGTAAATTGCCGGGGCTGATAATTTCTAACCTATCAGTAAATACATCAATTTTTGTCGAGGAACCAACGATCGAATAATCTCTATGGCAAATTGCATTTATAACTGCTTCTCGAATTGAAAGCTCTGGTATTTCTAATTGATCCTTTCTCTCAATATTTTCAATCTTTATATTCGTCCAAAGAATATTTTTCAATTCATCGATAACAAGGGTAACAATCTTTAGTAATCCCTTCTTTATCTGAATTGTCGATTCCAGTTTTGCTCTATCGGTTCCAGAGTATCTATTTATAGTGATCGAGGCATATTCAAATTCTGAAAGTAATGTTTCAGAAAATAATAATACTGCACCAACGGTTGGATAGCAGTTGCTATTTGTCTTTTGCACATATTTATCTCTTATCAGAATATCAAGGGGCACGCTCTCTAAATCTCCATATTTATTTGCAAAAATCTTTAAAATATCCTCTGAAAGATATTCACAAGATTGTTGATGATATATTTTTTCATCATAGGTCATATTTAG
>JAUWNO010000570.1 GCA_030612605.1 Armatimonadota bacterium | reverse complement strand
TGTATGCTTCTTTGCTGATCTTGGGGATTACCATCGTAATCACAATTCTGCGGTATTTCTGGAGGATAGCTTTCATTGGCACAGCCTGGATAATCGATCGCGACCTGAGGCAGATGTATTATGACCATCTGCTGAAACTTTCTCCGAATTTCTTTAACAAAACCAAGACCGGCGATCTGATGGCTTATGCTACTAACGATATGAACGCAGTGCGAATGCTGATCGGTTTTGGTTTCGTTGTGGGAGCAGATATCATTGTTCTTTCCATTGCATCACTCTTTTTTATGGTTGGAATCAGCTTGCGGCTGACTTTGCTGGCGATCATTCCAATGCCAATTTTAAGCATAATTATCATATATTTCGGGAAGAAAATTCACGGTAGGTTCAGGAAGGTTCAAAAGATATTTGCTGCAATGACCGGCAAGGTTCAGGAAACTATTTCCGGCATCAGGGTTGTGAAAGTATTCGTTCAGGAACAGGCAGAGCTGGAAAAAATGTCAGAGCAGGCAAGGGATTATATGAAAGAGAATATTGCTCTTGTAAAGATATTTGCAATGTTTTTCCCAATGCTGTTTCTCGTCATCAATATCAGTATGGGAATTGTCCTAGTCTTTGGTGGTGAATCTACGATCTTCAATGAAATTTCGATAGGAGAATTCGTTGCCTTCTTCCAATATCTGGGAATGCTCATCTGGCCTATGATTGCTATTGGCTGGATAGTAAACCTGTATCAAAGAGGAACTGCATCTCTAAAAAGGTTGAATTCCATTTTCGAGATTGAACCGGAAGTTATTGATGAAAACGTGGATGTCTCCATTCAGGATTTAAAAGGAAAGGTAACTTTTAAGGACTTGAATTTCCAATATAATTCCCAAACTCCTCAAATTTTTGAAAACATTTCATTTGAAATAGATGTGGGAAAAACCCTGGCGATCGTGGGGAGAACCGGTTGCGGTAAAACTACCATTATCGACCTTCTGACCAGAGTTTATAATCCTCTGAAGAATACGATTTTCATTGATGATGTGGAACTTTTTAAAATTCCGCTGGAAATTCTGCGAGATAATGTTGTGATGGTTCCGCAGGATATTTTCCTGTTCTCAGATTCCATTGCAAGTAATATAAGTCTGGCAAAACCGGACATTGAAAGAACTTATGTGGAAGAAGTTGCCAGATACGCTCAGGTCTATGATGAGATCATAGATTTTGAAGATGGTTTCGATACTGTTATCGGGGAACGTGGTGTTACTCTTTCCGGTGGGCAGAAACAGAGAATTGCAATTGCCAGAGCTCTTCTTTCCAATCCAAATATTCTCATTCTGGATGATGCTCTCTCCTCTGTTGATACAAAGACAGAGAAAAAGATTCTTGATTTGCTGATCAAACTGAGAAAAGATAAAACCACAATTATCATTGCTCACAGGATTTCATCTCTCCAACACGCAGATAAAATTATTGTTCTAAGCGACAAGAAAATTGCAGAATCAGGCACCCACGAAGAGCTTCTTACAAAAAATGGAATCTATAAAGACCTATATGAAAAACAGCAGATTGAAGAAAAACTAAAATGAAAAATTTACAGAAAGGACTTTCG
>JAUWNO010000322.1 GCA_030612605.1 Armatimonadota bacterium | reverse complement strand
CTTCAGAAACAGTTATATCAGAAAATCTTTGAGCAATAAGAGCATTGGATTTGATATTCATTTCAGCAGATTTTATCTTCGATTGAATTTCCGGTGTTTCCGATATCTTTAATTTATCTGCTTCCTGAGATAGTAAAGTCAATTGAATCCAATCCTGAATATATTCCTGCTTTTCTTCAATCTTCATATTTTTCCACACATCTTCATTGAAATTGCATTCAAAATCTTCCAAAAGAAGCTTGTTATTATCTACCTGCGCAATAATTTTTTCTTCCTTTTTTGCACATGAAAATAATATAAAAATAATAATTAAAAATGTTACTATCTTCATTTTGTCCTCGCAAAATAAAATTTAATCCTCAAAAATTGGTGGAGTATAAATTATTCTTAATTTTGGCTTTTTCCCCTCATCAAATTTCGTACCAAAATCTATGAAACTAAAATCTTTATTTTCTTTGGTAGATTTTATAAGAATACCATTATTTTCATTTTCTCCTGATGTTATTCCCTGAACTATCTTTGTTATATCAATAACAAACACTGAGTCAGAAGAACTTCCGAATGAATTTATCGAACCATAAATATATTCATAATCTTCATCATACGCAAAAGGAACTTGTGGATCCTCGCTGATTACAAGATATGGAAAAAATGTAAAACTCGTTTCCAAAGGATAGGTGAATTCCGTAGAATCTTTTATACATAAGATAAGTTCAGCTTTATTTATGGTCATCATTGTGTAATCATAATTATCCCCGATTCGGGAGCTGTCTGCATTTATAAAAACAGAATCGGAAATATCAAAATTTACATACATTTTTATTGGTTGAATATTGGAAATAATCAATTCATTTTCAAAAGTTACAAAATTTTCATTTGTTCCATCTTTTTTCAGATACATAAATGTATCATAAGTTGCAGTATTAGAATATATTATTGTATCTCCTTCAACATCAAAATAATCAAAACTTAGTAAAGGACCGGTTCCGGATTCTCTTGAATTAATTTCTATAAAACGATTTTCATCATCTGAACTGCCGGAATAAAGAATTAATCCATATTTATAGATCAGGGAATCTATCACAAAATATGAACTGCTTACTTCTGAATAAAATTTTTCTCTTGGAATTTCGATATTCAGACTGTCTGTTTGTTCTACATCAAACGTAAAATCCAGGTTTTCAAAGAATTCATCTTCCCAATCTGTGGAATCTGTAGCAGCTTTCCAGGTAACGTAAGATTCTACCCATTCCTGTTTAAGTTTTCCAAACTCTAAACTTTCAAAGTTCAATGAATTTTCCAGCCATAATGTGAGAGTTATATTTTCCGAATCAAATTGATAAACTGTATCCGGCAAACTTGTAAATCTTATTAAACTTTTTGCTTCATTATTTTCATAAGTTCCTACAATCAGTTTTGAATTACCAATATAATTTCTGCAACTATCTTCAAAGCTATAAAAATTTACAAAATAGGTTGTATCTGAAATTATCATCTCGATTGGTTCATTATCTACATTTGGTACTCCAACTGTATTTTTCTTTTGAGTACATCCTATAATTACCAAAATAAATATCAGGATAATTATTATTGCCTTTGAAATTCTATACATTAAATCTCCTTATTTTATATTTAAGAAATTAGTAGTTTTAGTAGGTGTTGTGAATATGGGGATAAACTCAAAACTTTGTTCATATTTCATTATTTCCAATTAAATTAACCATTTTTAATTTTAGTTGATAACTTGTTTATAAATTTTTATAAGTTCCGAGTTATCCACAAAAATTATTTTCCTTTTTCTCGAATTTGATTTATCTACATTTATTAACATAATATCATGTGCATATGTGAGCAACTATCTTTTTATTTCCTTAATTAATTTTTCAATTTGTATTCTGAGACCATTATCTTTTTTAAATTTTTCTTCGATTGTTTTTTTGGCGTGCAAAACTGTTGTATGATCTTTTCTTTTGTAATATTGTGCAATTTCTTTGAGGGATAATTGTGTAATTAACAGGTTGGAAAGGTACATTGCAATCTGACGTGGGAAGGAAATATTGCTTTTGCGGGTTTTATCAAAAATCATCGCTGGAGTTATATTATAAGCTTCACATACTTTCTGCATGATTTTTTCCAGGTTCACATCTCTGATCTTATCTGAAATCATATCTATCAGTATTTCACTGGCAATATCAACTGTAATGTTTTCAGTTTCAATATTATTGTAGGATGCATACGCTAAAATTCGTATTAAAGAACCTTCTAAGGCTCGCACATTACTGTAAATATGTTCTGCAATAAAATCCATTACATCATCACTTAAAGTGATCTCTTCTGCTTCTGCTTTTTTCTTCAGGATGGCAACTCGAGTTTCAAAGTCAGGGCTTTTTAAATCTGCCAGAAGTCCCCACTCAAACCTGGTCACAAGTCTTTTTTCCAAATCCGGAATATCTTTTGGAGGACGATCGCTGGTTAAGACAATTTGTTTTTTCTTCTCGTAAAGAGCATTAAAAGTATGAAAAAATTCTTCCTGGGTACCCTCTTTTTTGGATAAGAAATGAATGTCATCTATCAGAAGCACATCAAAATTTCTGAATTTATTTCGGAAAGCAGGCATCGAGTTGTTTCTAATTCCATTAATCATCTCGTTTGTAAATTCTTCGGTTGAGATATAAAAAACATTTTTACCTTCTAATTCCTGCCTTACAAAATTTCCAATTGCCTGCATCAAATGAGTTTTACCCATACCGGATTCACCATAAATAAATAGAGGATTATAAGTGTTTCCGGGAGACTCGGCAACTGCCATAGAAGCTGAATGAGCGAATTTATTATTTGCTCCGATCACAAATTCTTCAAAACTGTATTTTGGATTCAGCATTGTTTGAAAGTTAGTTGTTACTTTTGAAAAAGAAGGTGTTAAATCATCTTTTCTTGTTATTTTAGGATGGAACACAGTAAATTTCGTGAAGTATTTTTTATTGAATAAATTGAAGCAAATTTCAGATACTAACCCACTATAATTTTTGTTCAAGTAATCTGCAATAAATTTTGTCGGCACTCTTACTGTAAGTTGATTTTCAGATTGTTCAACAAGCGAAGTTTCTTTGAACCAGGTATTAAATCCCTGTTCGCTGATATTATTTTGCAGGGTATCTAAAACATTATTCCAAATACTTTCAAAATCATTCATGCTCAATTCCTTAATTGGCTATTTAGCAATAAATAAGACAACTTATTCACATTCATCCAACTTATCAAATTAGCGTTATAATCTATTTAAAAATAAATAGTTGTGAATATTT
>JAUWNO010000169.1 GCA_030612605.1 Armatimonadota bacterium | reverse complement strand
ACTCGAAAATGATTCCCAATATCTTTTTCATTTTTTCAGCGTTTTATGTCCATAATTTTTTCTTTGACACGTTTTTTAATATAACGATGTTTGTGTGGATTTCATTAAGTATTAAATAAAATATATCAAACAAAAGGTGGTGAAATGATTAAGAACTTTCTCATTGTCTTCTTCCATTTGACCCTGTAATTATCAGTGCGATATTGATCGCAGCTCTGTTCATGCGAGCAGACACTATTTATTTATTTTTGGAGGTTAGTATGAACTACTCACCAATACTTTCGCTAATTACTGCTTTTTTTGAAATTTCGGTTGCTGTCTGGGCTTTGCTGGGAGCTGGTAGAAAAAAGATCATTTATAATGCTGCTGCTATCTTAATCCTGTTAGCAATTTATCAGATCCTTGAAGTCATAATTTGTTCAAATCCAAATAGTTATATATTTCTGTCACGACTTGCTTTTATGGTGATTATCTGGCTTCCTCCAATTTGTGTTGTGCTAATTGCTCATTTATATCCAACAAAAAAAATTATCATTCACTGGTACTCGAGTATTCTATTTTTTTTATCCCTATTGATCATCATCTGGATATTTTTTAAAAAAGAATTTGTATCCGAAACTGTCTGCTCCGTAATATTTGCTCATTATTCCAACCCGATGCCAGCATATCTTATCTACGCCGGTTTATATCAATTGGGCTTGTTCAGCATTTTGTTTTTATCAGCGTATGGTGTGATAGTTTGTAAAGACCATAACCAGCGTCTATTGCTTGGTCAAATTCTATTGGGATCGATGGCATTCATTATACCATCGATGATGACTGTGATTGCTATTTCTTCTTTCACCGGTGCCTTACCTTCAGTCATGTGCCATTATGCGTTATTATTTGCACTCTTTCTAACCAGGTTGATATACCTGGAACGCAAACTGAACAGAATCCATCCTTAAACCTGGAGTTTCCGACTCGTAATCCGGCAGTTACCGGATGAAGCGAGAACAACAATAAAATTCTGCAATTTTCTTTTTGAAGATTGGTGGGTTTAATATCTATGAAATTTTTAATTTGACAATAATGTATTAACCAATGATCTTGATGAAGTGCGTTAAGATTGATGAATTAGCAGATAAATATTTAGTGATATCTTTAAAGTGTTTCATGCATTATCAGTTTAGATGAATATGAGGTAAAATGAAATATCTTTTTTGGAGAAATCTATCACAATATGTGATAGTAATTAGTTCGATTATCAATATTATTTTAAATTACGTTAAAAAAAAACATAATTATAGCAATAAAAGCAGAAGAATTCTCCATAAAATTATTCTAATCTGTTCTATACTTATAATAATCTCAGGACTGGGAATATGGTACTTTAATAATGTTATACAAAAACAAATCGAAAATGAAAGAGATCAAGCTTTTTTAGAATTAAAAAAAATCACTGAAAAGAGTGAGTTAACAACTAAGTTTTACGGAAGTTTTGATAACAAAATTCATTATGTAACATTATCTCTAACTTTCAATCCTTTCCCAAGTTGTGAAGATTTCTCTAATTTATTAATCTATTTTCGGACATCTGCATTAGATGCAAATTATAAAATTAAAGGCTTTAAAACGGATCCTTCTACATATTCATTAACTGCTACAAAAACTAACCGAGATGATCTCAATGTGTCGTCTACTTATTCGGAATTTTTAATAACTATACAAAACAATCAGCTTGATATTGATTTGTTCTTGGGATTTGGCTTCGAAAAAGAATATACAATTAGAGATTTTCAATCATCTTTTTTTGAGTTTTTTATAAGCTCTGAATTGGCAGTAGATTTGAAAAATATAAAATTAGTACTAAACGACTGGACAATATTTGATAAAGGAATTTTGAAATCAGATTTTTTCGTTCTTAACAATTTGAGAAACTGGATGGAAAATTCAGAGTCTCAAGTTGCTGGATTGCGAATTCCAAATACAAATAGGAATGATTGTCTTTATCATATTGATTTCTATACCATAACTCCGTCGAAGTTTAAATAAACTTAGTCTGAACCAGCAGCAGGAATTTCCTGCGAAGAGATATTTATAAGATAAAATCGCAAAGTCCGCAATCCCACTTTACTTTTTTCTTTGACACCAAAACACCCATTGAAAATTTCTCATTAAGTATTCATAAAATAAAAAAATAAATATATATTTGGAGAAAATATGAAATTGAAAAGAGAATTCATAGAAAAACTGCCAAAAACAGATTTGCATGTTCACCTGGATGGGTCTTTGAGATTGTCCACGATTATTGATTTGGCAAAAGATCAAAATGTAAAACTTCCATCAAATGATCCGCAAGAGCTTAAGAAAATAGTCTGCTGCGGTAAAGATTGCAAAAGCCTGGATGAATATTTGAAAGCTTTTAAAGTTACACTGAGTGTATTGCAGACAAAGCAGTCTCTGAAGCGTGCTGCCTATGAATTGGCAGAGGATGCAGCAAAAGAAAATATACGTTATATGGAAGTGCGATATTCTCCTATTCTGCATACACAAAAAGGGTTGAAATTAACTGCGATTATTGATGCTGTATTGGATGGATTATTTTCAGCAGAAAAGGACTTTAATATAAAAACCGGTGTAATTGTTTGTGGAATTCGCAATATGGATCCTGAAACATCCTTAACTTTGGCAGAATTGACAGTTGCTTATAAGAACAAAGGTGTGATCGGATTTGATCTGGCAGGTTCGGAGTATAATTATCCGGCAAAAGAGCATAAAGAAGCATTTTATCTGGCAATCAATAATAATATAAATATTACTATTCATGCCGGAGAAGCTTACGGTCCCAAAAGTATTCATGAGGCTCTGCACTATTGCAGCACCCACAGGTTGGGTCATGGAACACGTCTTATCGAGGATGGCGACCTTCTGAATTATGTAAATGATCATCGCATTCCTCTTGAAATCTGCATAACGAGCAATCTTCATTCTAAATCTGTTAAAACTCTAAAACATCATCCTCTGAATTTTTATTATGATTACGGTTTGCGAGTTACACTCAATACTGATAATCGCTTGGTTTCTGATACAACATTGACAGACGAATATATGCTGGCGATCAATGAATTGGGATTGGAATATACTGATGTTAAGCACATCATTATTAACGGTTTCAAAAGCGCTTTCATACCTTACAGAGCACGTGTGGTCGTTCTGAATAATGCTTTAGCAGAGCTGGAAGCTTTAGAGAAATCTGAAATGAAAGGTAAAATCAAGATTCAAGAAAAAATGTAATAATTTAAAATGAATAATTTTATTTGGAGATGAAATGGAAATAATTTACCTAATTTTAGGGATAGTTCTGGGTGGATTGATTATCGGTTTATTCTTGAAATCAAAAAAAGGGATTTCCAAACATGAAGCAGATAATTTGAATAAAAAAATTATCGAATTAACAGAAGACAGAAGTAATGCTGAAGCTAAAAAAAGTCTTTTAGAAAAAGATCTAAAAATAAATAAAGAAGAACTTTCAACTGAAAGAGAAAAGATTTTTTCTTTAAATTCTGCTTTTTCTGAGGTTAATACAAAAAATGAGAATCTTCTGGAAAAATTAGAAAATCAGAAAAAAGAAATTGAAGATATGCAAACTAAATTTACCGATGCTTTTGAAAATCTGGCAAATAAAATATTTGAGGAAAAAAGCAGCAAATTTACCGAAAAAAACAGAGCAAATCTTGATGAGATTCTCAAACCTCTGAAAGAAAAAATAATGGAGTTCGAAAATAAAGTTGAATTCACACACAAAGAAAATCTGAAAACCAATATTTCCCTGATAGAGCAAATTCGAAACCTGGAAAAACTGAACAAACAAATCAGTGATGATGCTTCCAATCTTACCAAAGCGCTGAAAGGTGATGTGAAAGTTCAGGGAAACTGGGGTGAGGTTATCTTGGAAAAAACTTTAGAAGAATCGGGATTACGAAAAGGTATCGAGTACGAAACTCAAGGCAGAGGAATGGGTTTAAAAAGTGAAGAAGGAACTCCTTCAAAACCTGATTTTATTATAAAATTTCCAGACAATAAACACATAATTATAGATTCAAAAGTTTCTTTAATTGCCTATGAAAGATTAGTGAATTCGGAAACTGAAGAACAGAAAAAAGGTTACAGAAAAGAATTGGAAAGATCCATCAGGTCTCATATTGACGACCTGCATAACAAGCACTATCAAACCAGAGAAGGATTGAATACCCCGGATTATGTTTTCTTGTTTATGCCCATTGAAGCCAGTTTTACCATAGCTTTGCATCCTGATAGTTCTTTATTCAAATATGCTTTAGATAAAAAAGTAATAATTATCGGACCCAGTGGGTTAATGGCTATTTTAAGAACTATCGAATCTATCTGGCGTCAGGATAACCAGACTAAACATGCAATGGAGATCGCCCGACAAAGTGGAAATCTTTATGATGCCTTTGTGCGAATGTTGGAAGATTTGGAGAAAGTCGGAGTGAATATCGAAAGGTCAAATAGATCATTTCAGGATGCAATTAAGAAACTTTCCACAGGAAGAGGAAACCTGATTTCGAGAGTGGAAAACATCAAAAAATTGGGTGCAAAAGCAAGTAAAAACATTCCGGAAAAGTTTATTGAGGAAGACGTTACAGATATGATTGAATAACCAAACCTTACCTTCCGAAGCTTTTCTTCCAATTTTTCTCTCGCAATAAGATTCGGAAGGTTGAGATGAAGAAGGACTGAAAAAGCCGGTTGAGAGAAAACTTTCCGAATCTTAATTTTTACCCCGTTAGATAATACTTGATTTTGATTTTCTTGTTATTGATTAGACTAATATCTAACGGAGTGAAGAATTCCTTTGGGGGAAGCTTCGGAAAGTGAAAGGATACAAAAATGATTTACGAAGAAGGAAATTTTTATCATATCTATAATCGTGGTTGCAATAAAGAAAAGATTTTTTTCTGTTCTGAAAATTACGAATATTTAATCAGACAAATGAAGAAAAGTCACAAGAAATACTCTGTTAATATTATTGCTTTTTGTTTAATGCCAAATCATTTTCATTTTTTGCTTCAACAAGAATCTGATGTCCCCTTGTCTGAATGGTTGAGAGTATTATTTTCAGGTTATACACTTGCAGTAAATAAACAACAGAACAGAACCGGAACTTTATTTGAAGGAAAACCAAAGAAAAGATTGATAGATAAAGAGGAATATTTGCAGCATTTAATTTATTATATTCATTTTAATCCTGTAAAAGCAGGTTTGGTTTCTGCTGCTGATAAATGGAAATTTTCAAATTATCATGAATGTATTGGAAAAAGAGCTAATTTTCCTTTTGATGTATTGTTGGTTAATGACCTTTTTGGTTCAAAAAAAGAGTATCTGATATTTACAGAAAATTATTATCTTGATGAAATTCTAGGAAAACAGTTGGAGAAATATTTT
>JAUWNO010000060.1 GCA_030612605.1 Armatimonadota bacterium | reverse complement strand
TATTTCCAACTTCTGCCAGTTGTTTTGCTTTTTCTTTATCGATGAGAGTACCATTTGTATAAACGAGAAAATATTGTTCAGGATGACGTCTTGCCACCTCAATAACATCTATATTTCCATCTCTCCAAAGAAATGGTTCTCCACCGGAAATAACCGTGAACCAGCTTCCCCATTTCTCGTACTTCTCGTGTAGCACACGTTCTACATCTTCAAAAGAAAGAGAGGGTAATCCTTTTGTGACACTTGTAGCATAACAGTCTTTACAACGAAGATTACAATTACCTCCTGGTGAAATTGTTAGAAAGGATGGTGGCATTGTACCGTATTCTTCTTCGAATTTTTTCATCTTTTCTATTCTGTTACTCTTTGTCAAAAACTCTTTGAGAAATAAATTGACCATCCGATCCCGTACAGCAGGTGAACCGTTATCGTAAGCCTTAAATGCAGATCTTACAATATTTGATGCAATATAGAATTTATCTTCCCGTTGTTGTCGCGGACCTATTTTGACAGGATCGCCATTGTTAACAAAAAATCCATAAGCAACTTTTTCTAAAGCAGGTAAAGCTATCTTCCACACTTTAGTAATAGAAGCAAGATTAGCGAATTGTTTAGCAATAAATTCGCTAAATTTTTTTTCATTCGTTTTCATAATCAACTCCTTTTTTGATTTTTTTTTATTCTTACTTTATAAATCATAAATATTTAATAAAACATCTTCTTCTTTTATGCTGACGATGTTCAAACAATTTCCATTGTGCTTGAACTTTAGTGTTGCTTTCCAGTTCGATATTTGTTTCAGCTTTTTCAATTTTATTGTCTATACAAGTCTGGATTAATTCTTTGAACAAGATAGAATTTACGCCTTTTCCCTGTAATTCCGGACGAACAGCCACGAGATACATATCTACAAGGTTATTGTGTTTTAAAGCTTTCAGGATATGAAGGAAACCAAAGGGGAACAATCGTCCTTTTGCTTTTTGGAACGCTTTGGATAAAGAAGGCATCGTAATTCCGAAAGCAGCAATTTTGCCGGATTCATCGAGGATAAGAGAGATGAATTTATGCGGAATGATTCCCATATAATGTGCGATATATTTTTCGATTTGTTTTTCCGTTAAAGGAACTACTCCGTAAAGAGGTTCAAAGGCATTGTTTAGAACTTTAAAAATTTCTTTTGCATAAGGTTTCAGGTCTTTTGAACTTTTGGTTTTTAATGCTGTTAATTTATATTTTTTCCCAACTATATTAGCGATTCTTTCGATTTTTTCTGGAACTTTCTCCGGCACTTTTACTTCGAATTCTACCCAATCAACATCTTTCTCATAACCCAGCTTTTTGAGATGTTTGGAGTAATATGGGTAATTATAGATGGTAGCGATTGTACCTAGTTCTTCAAATCCTTCTATCAGCATTCCTTCAGGATCGAGATCTGTAAAACCAAGTGGACCGTGAACTGCTTCCATTCCGTTTTCTTTTGCCCATTTTTCCACTGTTTCGAGTAGAGCTTTTGATACTTTTTCGTTATCAATAAAATCTATCCAACCAAAGCGAGCATATTTGTTTTTCCATTTTTCGATGTAACGGTAATTTATAATTCCGGCAATTCTTCCCACAACTTCTTCATTTTCATAAGCAAGCCATAACTTAACATCGCAGAAATCAAAGGCAGGATTTTTCTCTTTATCAAGGATATTAAATTCATCATTTATTAAAGGTGGAATCCAGTATTTGCTTCCCTTGTAAAGTTTATAAGGAAAAGAGATAAATTTTTTTAGGTCTTTTTTCTTTTTTACTTCTTTGATGATAATGTCCATTACTACCAACATATAACTATCGCTCCCCAGGTTAAACCTGCACCAAAAGCAGTTAAAACCACAATATCTCCTTTTTTAATTTTTCCTTGAGTTATAGCTTCATCTAAAGCAATGGGAATGGAAGCTGCCGAAGTATTTCCATATTTCTCCAGATTTATCATTATTTTTTTTATTGGCAGGTGTAATTTTTTTGCAACAGCTTTTAAAATGCGTAAATTTGCCTGATGAGGTATGAGAAGATCAATATCCTTTCTTGTTAAATCAACTTTATTTAAAGCCTTAATTACAGATTCAACCATTCTCTTTGTGGCAAATTTATAAACTTTTCTTCCTTCCATTTTAATATAATGTTGTCTTTGCTTGATAGTCTTTTTTGTTGCAGGTAATCGTGAACCTCCAGCAGGAATTTTAAGTAAATCAGAACCGGAACCATCAGAACCAAAATCGAATGAAATTATGTTCTTTCCTTTCTGACCTTTCTTAATAATGATCGCTCCTGCTCCATCACCAAATAAAACACAAGTATTTCTATCTTTCCAATCTACTGTTCGGGAAAAGATTTCAGTTCCGATTATCATCGCAGTATTATAATTACTGTTCTTCATAATAGATTCTGCCACAAACAGCGAATAAATCGAACCGGAACAAGCAGCGGATAAATCGAAACAAACAGCATTTTCCAAACCAAGTTTATGTTGCGTAATGCAAGCAGTTGAAGGAAAGTAATGATCAGGAAAATGAGTTGCTATAATTAATAAATCGATTTCTTTTGGATTAATATCTGCATCTTTTAATGCTTTTGCTCCTGCTTTTGCAGCTAAATCCGATGCTGCTTCTTTTTCGTCAGCAATTCGTCTTTCTTCAATACCGGTTCTGGTTTTTATCCATTCATCGGTTGTATTTAATTTCTTTTCCAGATCAAAATTAGTCAGGATTTTTTCGGGAACATAAAAGCCTGTTCCTATTATTCCAATTTTATTAGAATTTTCTTTTATCATTTCTACCTTTTACTTTAAAAATTCGACCATAATAGTTTTGTGTTCGAGTTTTAGATAAAAAAATATATCATCTTTTCACGATTCCATTGAAAAGTATTTCCAGAAGTTTATCGACATTTGATTCAATTTCCGGGAAAGAAATATTTATCGACCACGGATATTCCAAACCTTTTAAAGCAGAGGCAATTGCAAAAGCCGTCAATTCGATATCGTTTATTTCAAAGATTCCCTTATCTTCTCCATCCTGCAAGGTTTCTCGGATAGTGAACAGTTCTTCTTTGCTGTTCTTTTCCCGGATTTTTTCAATAAAAGCGTAATGTTCCAGGTAATCATCTTTAAGCGCACTGTGAATATTAGCAAGTTCTCTTAGATATTCCATTTTCTTTAAGATGTAAATTTTCATCTTTTTTTGAGGAGTATCTTCATTGATGATCGCTTCCCTGATCTTTTCTTTCAGGAATCTGTTTTCTTTCTCAACAACCTCTTTAAATATATCTTCTTTGCTCTGAAAATAATGATACAATGAAGCTTTTCCCATTCGTGCAGCTTTAGCAATTTCATAGACGGTTGTTTTTAACAAACCATGTCTGGAAAATATGTTTTGAGCAACCTGAGTGATGATTTGTTTTTTAGGATTATCTTTCAAACATACCTCCAATTTATCGAACAATTACGTTCTGTGGTCGAATATTTTTCAGATACTTATATGTGTCAAGAATTTTTTGAATTAAACAAAACAGATTTCAATCTAAGGCAATTCCATAAACCTGTGCTGGTTTATGATATTTTTGATGACAAAGTTCGTTACTCTCTTTGGGAAATGGAAACACTGGATAGATTCGGACTGAAAAACGTTGATGGCTGGGATAAAACCGAAAATATTATTTTTTGTCCGGATTGGATGCAGGGAAATGATGAAGATGAAGAAGATTTTGATTTAGATGATGATGATTTATAGCTGCTTTTTTAATTTATACTTTTGAATAATAATTCCCGAGATAATAAAAAACAATCCGATTATTGAAGATAATAGAATTCTTTCTTTCACAATTTTTGAAATAATAAATAAAGACAAAAATGGAGCTAAGAATATTAAATTACTAACTTTTGCAGTAGTCCTGGAAAGACTCAATGCTTTCAGCCAGATGATAAATGTTATTCCCATTTCAAATAATCCAATATAAACTATTCCGATTATCCCCTTAAAATCAGGAAAAATTATTTTTGAAAATAGAATATTCGCAATCGTTATAAAAATCAATCCAAAGAAGAAATTAAGAAATAATTTCATCTCAGTATCTCGTTTGTCTTTCATGTTGTAAATCCAGAAAAGAGACCAAATTACAGATGAACCAACAGCCAAACTTTTTCCAATAGGATTGGAGAAATTGAAAGTTGAGAAATCACCTCGTAAGGCAATTATCAAAACACCGAAAAAACTCAATAAAATTGCTCCGAAAGATTTAATCGAGATTTTTTGTTTAAGAAGAGGAACCGATAAAATTACAAGTGTAATTCCCCAAATATAGTTTAAGCACTGAGCTTCTTGAGCTAAAAGTAGCGAATACGCTTTCAGTAAAACCAGATAATAGAGGAACGGATTCAAAAAGCCCAAAACAGCCGAATGAAAATAATCTTTGAAAGTGTATTCTTTCAATAAACTCAATTTGTTTTGAAAAGAAACAATTGCAAAAAGAATAAAAACAGAAACCAAGGTAGCATAAAACTGCAACTGCAAAAAATCCAGGTATCGCAAAGAAATTTTGAATGCAGATGCAACTGTCGACCAAAAAAGAACAGCTATAATTGCAAATAAATATGCTCGATTTTGTTTTTTCATAATTTTAGAGGATTGTATCTTTTTTTATATCAAACTCATAAAAACTTTAATACCCACATCGATTGCTTTCTCGTCCGGTAGAAATTTTGTGGAATGCAAATCGTGGATTTCACCTTGATTTGCACCAAGCCAGAACAATAATCCTCCATATTTTTCAGCAAAAAATCCGAAATCCTCACCAGTCAAAACTCTTTCTGCTGGAACAAATTTTATATTCAAATCACTAATTCTAAGCTTAAATTTATCATAAAGAGAGACATCATTATTTACAGCAATAAATGAAGATAGATAATTTATTTTTGGTTTCACTTTATACTTTTCAGAAGCTTCTTCGGTACTCTTTTTTAGTAAAGTTTTAATCTTCTTTTTATCGTTTGGATTATAACTTCGCATTGTGCCTTCGAAAGTACAGTTTGCTGCGATTGCATTTACAACCGTGCCTGCTTGCATTTTTCCAAATTCACAAATCACAGAATCTTCAAAAGAGGTTCCTTTTAATACTTTATGGAAAATTTGATAAAATTCCACTCCTGCAGCAAGAGCATTATGTCCTTTTTCAGGATGAGCAACATGAGCGCTTTTACCCTCAAAACAAACATGAAATTCTTCCGTATCTGCAAAGAAAATACCGGGTTTTGTAGAAACAGTTCCAACCGGTAAAGCACCATTCACATGCAAAGCATAAGCTTCTGAAATCTCAAATTTATCCCAAATCTTGGATTCAAGAATTTGCTGTGCTCCTCCCAAACCTTCTTCTGCAGGTTGAAATAAAAAAAGTAAATTTTTTTCTAATTTCTCAAGAATAACTTTTTCAATTAATCCAATTAGGATTGTCATGTGAATATCATGTCCACAGGAGTGCATCCTGCCTGGATGGAGGGATTGGAAATCGCAGCCGGTTTCTTCAAAAACAGGAAGTGCATCCATATCACTGCGGAACAGTTTATACTCTCCATTACCATGGGAGTATTCAACCAAAATACCAGGAATATCAAATTCGTGGATTTTAATGTTATAAAATTGCTTAAGGATATTTAAAATAAATTTTTTGGTTTTGAATTCCTGTAATCCGATTTCAGGGATTTTGTGCAGTTCTTTTCTGATTTGATATAAATTTAACATTATTTTTCCTTTAATTTTTTTTTGGAATTTCCTGAGGAGTTAAAATTTTGTCAATCGTTATCATTTGCTTGACATTAAAAGGTGCAAGAAATTTTGGTTATCTGTGTGCCCCCGTAGCTCAGCAGGATAGAGCAGTTCCCTCCTAAGGAAAAGGTCGTGCGTTCGAATCGCGTCGGGGGTACCATTTCTTTTTCAGTAAACTGAAAAAAATTACAAATAACAAATTCCAAAGAACAAATAAATTACAAAATACAAACAACAAATGACAAATAAATCACAAAACGCAAATTGCAAATGACAAATTTTCTCACTAAAAAGTTTTTCTACGATGAGAACGGAATTCGTTTACAAGCAATAAATCCAAACTTCAATAAAGTTCAAAAATAAAAAAGTCTTGCAATTTTCTATGAAACCTACAAAAAAGTTTGGGGTTCAAATAAAAAAAATTATGAAAATTTCTGAATTGAATAAAAAAATCAAAAAATGTGATAAATGCGGGTTAATTGAAACCCGGATAAATGCTCTTTGCGGGGAAGGAAACCTTAAAGCAAAACTAATGTTAATTGCTCAAGCTCCGGGAGAGAACGAAGATAAACAGGGAAGGATGTTCATCGGACCTTCGGGAAAAGTTTTAGATAAATTATTGGAAAATGCTCAAATCAACAGAAAAGAAATTTATATGACCAACCTGGTAAAATGCACACTTCCCAAGAACAGAAAACCAAAACAGGATGAGATTGAGATTTGCTGTAAATATTTGGAACAAGAAATCGCTCTAATAAATCCTGGTTTTCTTGTTCCCCTGGGATTTTATGTAACAAAATATATTTTTGAGAAATATTCATTCCCGCAATTTTCAAGAAAAGAATTTCATGAAATAACAGGCAAACTTGTATTGAATGACAATAGAAAAGTCTTTCCTCTCACCCATCCTGCTGCTCTTCTTTACAATGATTCTTTTAAAGATATTGTCAAAAAAAATTATAAAAAACTAAAGATACTTTCTTTCACCTGTAAATGGTATAATTGTTGTCCTTTGAAATGGTTTTATGAAAAAGGTAAGCTGGACAGAAAATGGATTGAACTTTATTGCCAGGGAGATTGGGAAAGTTGCGTTCGCTTTCAAATGGAAGAAAGGTATGAATATCACCCTGATAATATGCTTCCTGACGGAACTATTGACGAAAAGATGAGAATATAATTTTTAGCCACTAAGGGCACTAAGAAACACTAATTTTCAAAGAGTTGTTTTTGATAGATTTTTTTTAATCTTCACGATTCTTTGTGCTTTTAGTTGCTAAATTCGTTCCCAACTTTTCTCGTTTAGCAATAGAGATTTTTTAAAAGTGAAGTATTTCATGATGTTAATTGTGATTGGATGCTGATTGATGATAATTTATAGAAATTATTTAGAATTCACTTTCGTGTTCTTTCGTTTACCCCGTTAAATCTCTTTTATTTAATGGGGCGTATTTCGTGGGTAAAAAAAATGATAACGATCAAATGTGCGAAATGTCATAGTAAAATTTTCAAATATAAGAAGGTCGGAAAAGGAAGGTTGTTGCATTGCTGGAAAGAGCGAATAAAAGAAGACTACTCCATAAGAGATGGAAATAAAGTTAAATGCAAGTGTGGAAATCTGATCGGTCTGAATGAATCGAAATTTATCAGGATGAAACAGCATGCGTTCACAAGATCAGGTACAACTTCCAAAAAATAGAGTTTTTCCGTGTCAACTTATCCCAAGATTCCTGCGGAACTTAGGACAAGTTTCATTTAAGACTTGGCACATGTCGAAGATCATGTGCTAAGTCAAAATGACAAATAATATCATACTATATGGATAAACTTTATTTAGAATTCCTTTTCGTGTTATTTCGTTTACCCTGTTAAATCTCTTTTATTTAATGGGGCATATTTCGTGGGTAAAAAAAATGATAAGGAGATAAGTTGAATTTAAAAGCAGTTATCTTTGATATGGATGGAGTTATTTTAGACAGCGAACCCATCTATTATCAAATCGAAAAGAAGTTTTTCAAGGATTTGGGAATTTACATATCAGACGAAGAATATCATACTTTTGTTGGTCTCTCGATGGTGGAAATGTGGAGAAGAATCATGAATAATCACAATCTCAAAGAGAAAATTGAAGCCTTAGTAAACAGCAATAATGAAGTAGTTTTTCAATATTTTTCAAATTCAGAGAATTTACAGCCAACTCCTTTTCTGGAACAATTCATACAGAATTTGCTTGAGAAAAATATCAAACTTGCAGTTGCTTCTTCTTCCTCAAAAAAATTGATCGAGATTATTCTTGAAAAATTGATGTTAAAGAAATATTTCAAAATATATGTAAGCGGGAATGAAGTAGAAAATGGAAAACCGGCTCCCGATATTTTCCTTTATACTGCAAATCTTATGAAAGTAAATCCGCAAGAATGTCTGGTTATCGAAGACTCGACAAACGGTGTGAAATCAGCGAAATCCGCTAAAATGAAATGTATCGGATTTCAAAACTTTAATTCAGGAAACCAAAATTTATCTGATGCTGATATGATTATTTCTACTTTTTCAGGATTGTATGAGAAAATTATTAAATTTTACGAGAACTGTGATTAAAAAAATACTTGCTTGCATTGTGATCTTTCCGAAATTTTTCACAGAGACATTCTTGAAGATAAGTTTCGGAAAGTTTGCGAGAATAAGACCCTTCCGTCAGGTGCCGGACACAGTCGTAAGTTCGAGAGTTTATAATTCCTCAAGGAGACAAACAGAGGTGCTGGTTGCGGAGTACAGATTTTATGAATTCAGAACTTCCGGATTGATAATTTCAGAAGGTCTGCGATTTTCAATAATTGCAATAGCATTTTCAGCAGCAATTAAACCCATTTTTGTTCTGGTTTCTACAGTTGCACTTGCTATGTGTGGAGTCAAAACAGCATTTTCACATTCGGATAGACCTTCAACCATTTCAGGTTCAAATTCATAAACATCCAATGCTGCCCCTGCTATCCATTTTTCTTGTAATGCCAGCAGCAAAGCGTGTTCATCTACAACAGGTCCGCGAGAAGTATTAATTAAATAAGCAGTTTTTTTTATCAATTTCAGTTCTTTTTCTCCAATAAGATGTCTTGTTGAATCTATCAAAGGAACGTGAATTGTGATGAAATCAGATTGTTGCAGCAGCGTCTCAAGTTCTACTTTTTTGGCATTAAATTTTCTTTCCAATTCTTTATTTTCAAAATTATCAGTATATAGAATTTTCATGTTAAATCCGATAGCTCTCTTTGCTACTGCAGCACCAATCCTGCCAACACCAATAATGCCAAGAGTCTTACTAAAAATATCATTCCCCAGAAAGAGCATTGGTCCCCAACCTCTGAATTTACCTGCTCGATTATATTTATCTGTCTCCACTATTCGGCGAGCAATTGCGAACATAAGAGCCCAGGTCATATCTGCTGTTGTTTCCGTTAGCACACCCGGTGTATTGCAAACAGGAAGACCTCTTTGTGTCGCTACCTTAACATCAATATTGTTATATCCAACTGCATAATTTGAGATTCCTTTCAGATTTGGATTTGCGTCGATAATTTCTGC
>JAUWNO010000136.1 GCA_030612605.1 Armatimonadota bacterium | reverse complement strand
TTCGTGTTTTTTTTGGCAGAAAATCGTTAACACCAATGTTAAATATAAGAATTTTAAATTGTTTGTTTGGCATTTGAATATTGAGATTTATTTGGATTTTGTTTTTTGAGATTTGTATTTTCCAGTTTATCTGGGTTAGGTAATTAATATCTTTGTTAATATTTTACAAACAAGTTCTTTAATCTTCTTTTTCTATAAATAAATATCAATACACCTCAATTTTCACCAATCTCCCATCCAGATTTCCGTTCATAAGCGGAATTTTGGCACCTGGTTTCAGTCCCAACGATCCTATCAGTTCTCTGTTTCCGCAATAGATCCAAGCAGTAGAACCTTTACACTTTTGCTTCAAAAAATCACCGAAAGCTTTGTATAAACCTTTTAATTCTGTACGATCCCCGATTCTGAGTCCGTAAGGTGGATTGCAAATTATTGTTGTGTTTTCCATTCCTGAAAGTGTTCGAAAATCTGCTTGTTCGATCTTCACTTTTTTCCCTTGCGGAAGGCTGTTCAAATTCGTTATAGCTGCATATACAGCATCTTTATCAATATCACTTCCGAATATCAACCCTTCGGGCAAATCTCGCTGTAAACGTTCACCGTCATCTTTTATCTTCTGCCATTTTTCTTTGTCAAAATCGGGAAGATTCTCAAATCCGAATTTCTTTCTTCGGTAAGCAGAAGGAATCCTGCAATAGTGTAAAAGTGCTTCGGAAAGCAGGGTTCCGCTACCGCACATCGGGTCCATAAACGGCGTAGTTCCGTTCCAACCCGAAAGCCTGATGATCGCCGCTGCCAAAGTTTCCTGCATAGGAGCTGTTACGCTTTGCAGTCTGTAACCTCTTTTGTGAAGAGAACCTCCCGAAGTATCCAAACTTATATGAGCTTTGTTATTTTCTATATGCAGATTTATCCATACATCAGGATTTTCCCTGTTTATGTTCGGACGTTCTCCTGTTTTTCCCCGAAAATAATCGACGACAGCATCTTTGAGTACGAGAGATGCGTAATGCGAATGGTTTATTTTACTATTGGAAACCGTTGCAAAAATCGCAAAAGTATTTTTGGGAGACAAAAACTCGTCCCACTCTATTTGAGAAGCTGTTTTCAGCAAATAGTTCGTGCTGTGGCAATCGAAAGAAAGTAAAGGTGCCAAAACTCTGGTTATTAATCTACAGCGATAATTAATTCTGTAAATATGCTCCAAATCTGTTTTGAACCACACTCCGCGATAAACTGGTTTGATCTCTTTAACGCCGAATTCTTTTAATTCAGCAGCACCGAGCTCTTCCATTTTACCAGCAACTTGGGCAAAAAACCTGCCTGTCTTTTTGTATTCAAACATTCTATTTTCCTTTTTATTATCAGCAACAAACAAAACTAACAAAAAACTATACACAGAGCTCACGGAGAACACGGAGCAAATCTTTTCTTAAGAGGAGTACGGGTATTTTCCTCTCTTCAAAAATTTATCTCGACTCGTTGCAAGCTTACGAGTCGAAATTAAATTCTTTTTCCACAACCTCAGCAAATCCATCTTCTTCATTTGATTTTACCACCTCGAATTTTACTTTCAGTTCCTGTGGAGAATTCTCAACAACATAACTTTTAACTGTCCATTCCAACAGGTCAATGTCGTTAAAATCATTGCCAATGCTTAATGTTTGGATTTGTTCAATTCCCAGTCTTTTACATAACCATTCTGCTGAATGCCCTTTAGAAACTCCATTCGGAAAAACTTCCAGCCAGATAGATTTATGATCCAGCGGTGAAGTTGCTCGAATAACTTTGAGGAAATTTATTTCGTTTTTTATTTCTTCAAATTTTCTATCCGAACCCGGCTTCAGGATTGCAATGAACTGGCTGGCTTGTTGATTTATGTGCTTTATAGGATTGGCAAAAAGTTTATAAAGTTTTATTCTTCTTTTAAAATCTGTATTGTTCTTATTTATTCTTTTATATTGGAATCTATGGTTTTCCGGTACAGGTTCGTGCAACATAAAATCAACTTTGTGTTTTAAGAATATTTTCAAAGTTTTTTTAACTTCTTCTTTAATCAGATGATTTTCATTAATAATGTTTTTTGTTTTCCAGTTAATAATACCAACACCTGAAGAAAAAATTAGAAAATCAATGGGAAGATTATCCGGTAATACTCTTTGTGCAGAAAAAATATTTCTTCCGGTTGCCACAGCGATAATTATTTTTTTATTTTTTAATTTCTTTAAAGCTTCGAAGTTGCCTTTCGATAAAGTATTATCATCTCTAAGCAAAGTTCTATCTAAATCTGTGAAAACTATCATTATCTTTTTTCTTTTCATACTCACTTCTGATTTATTTTACAGATATTTTAGTCAAGAAGATTAAATTATTGCAATTCGAGTCGTAAGAAGCAAAAAGACAACAACTCGAAACTAGTAGATCGTTTCAATAAAATAGTGACAAATAATCATACAATAAAATTCACCCCGTTAGATAAATATAAATTTACTCATATTGAAGTTAGATAAAAGCTTATCTAACGGGGTAAAAATAGCAAATAATAAATTATTCACCCTGTTAAATAATGCTTCGCATTAAATCTGCGATTTATTTAACAGGGCAGGTAAATCCCAATTACCAAAAAATAAAATTCTAAACATAATAAAGCAGTTTATCGTTTTATGCGAGTTTCTTTGTTTGATTTTTTGGACATTTGAATTTGATATTTATTTGTTATTTGCCTGCCCCGTAAGGAAGAATGACTGTACGGGGGTGCTTGTTATTTGGAATTTTCATATGAAATTATGTCTATGTTTTAATGAAACGATATATTAGATGTAGTTGTACCCTCGACTCGTCGTAAACTTACGAGTCGAAGTTAAATTTTTCTGAAGAAGAAACCTTAAAAAATATTTTTTTTCTTGACATACTGTGCGATATACAGTATTTGTATATCAGATAGTAAGCAGGGAGATTAAAAAATGTCAATTAAGGACAGCAAAATTGAAGTTGAGATGAACAGGGGATTTTTGCAGATTATGGTTTTACTGGCTTTAGAAACTCCTATGTATGGCTATATGATGCTCAGGTTTATTGAAAAGATTGGATATTCTGTTGAAGAAAATACCCTGTATCCAATCTTACGAAGGCTTGAGAAAAACGGATGGCTAAGCAGCCGCTGGGATGTAGAGCATGACAGACCCAAAAAGTATTATGAAATCACCGAAGAAGGAAAAATAATCAGAAACAAACTGCTGGGTATTCGACAAAAACAAACCGGAGTTATATCAAAATTAATGAAGGAGGTTAACAATGGATAGGAACTTAAAGATTTATTTAGAGGAAATAGATCATTATCTGATTCTGAAAGAAGGGAAAAAAGAAGTTCAAAAAGAAATTGAGAGCCATATTCTTGAGAAAACCGAAATAGATTTTGGAGGAATTTCAGCAGAAAATATTCAAAAAACAATTAATTTATTCGGTTCGGCAAGAGAAGTTGCAAAAAAGTATATCGAAGGCTTTCAGATAATATCTCCCTCTTACAAAAATTATCTTTTCAGGTACACTTGGATTTTATTTGCAATACATTATTCTTTAAAAATAATACTAAATGATTTTAATTTATCATTTAATTTATTCCCTTTTAACTTTTCAATAAAGATAAATGGATTTATAAATAAATTTATGCAATTGATATCTGAAGCACCAGTAACTTGGATTTATGACTTTGGTATAGTATCTTTGATCCTCTATTTGATTACTCAAAGTGAAAAAGAGATAAATCTTATTTGGCCCCAATTTGTGGTAAGCAGATTCAGAATAAAAACATTACCTTTGAATGAACCGAGCAGACTAAAAATCGGAATCATAACAGGTCTTTTGGGTATTTCTCTTATAGTTTATTCCAAATACAATACCCTTTTCTTTATGACAGTTAATTTACATCAAACTCCTGAACCTCTTTTCGCAACTGCTTTTTCACAATTTATATCTTTATTGGTAATCAGCTTCTTTTTCTTTGAACTGATTTGCAGTATTATTCCTTACTTTTATAAGACCTATTGGATAAATCTGGTTAATAATTGTGTTTATCTGATAGTTGCTGTTTTTCTTTTAAACAATCCCTTCAAAGAGATATTCATTCAACCCTCTCTGAATGTATTAAAACCATTCGGTTCATTGATTCTGATCGGGATAATAATTATGGTGGTGTTTGATTTATATAAAACTCTGATATCTATGATCAGAACAAAAAAATCGAATCGAGAAGAACAGAGTGACATCGACTCGAGATAACAGCTTTCAAATTATCTCGATTCGTTGCAAGCTTACGAGCTTCCCGCTATCAGCAAGCTGATAGTTCTTTTAAGATGAAACTAAAAAAGGTGCAAAACATCGGAATGTTCGGCTTGCTGATCTTCCGATTGTCTGGCAAAAGTATATCAACATTCCGAAGAACCAGCACCTACTTTGGAAAACCAAAATAGAAGCATAACAAAGTAGGTGCTGGTACATTCGGAAGTTATGGTGGTATTTCATAGGAGTCGAAATGAATAATTCGGGAGATATTTTGTATTTAATAAAAAATGTAGCTGTTCCTATTTCAATGAAAATTGATTTGAAATATCATATTTCTAAAAAATTGAAACTCCCCTTAAACTCGATTAATAATATCAAAGTAATCCGCCGTTCTTTGGATGCGAGAAAGAAAAACAATTTAAAATTCAATTATACAATTTTAACTGAACTTCCTGCAAAATACTTAAAAAATCCTGATGTACTTGAATACATATCTCCTAAGCCATATATCCAGGTTCAGCGAAAATTATCGAGTAAAAATCCTTTCATTATTGGAGCTGGTCCTGCCGGTCTGTTTGCAGCTTTGGCTCTTGTTGAAAAGGGTTTCAAGCCACACATCTTTGAACGCGGTGATAAGATCGAAGATAGGATTAACAAAGTTTCCGATTTCTGGCAGAAAAGCATTTTAGATGAAGAAAGTAACGTGCAGTTCGGTGAAGGAGGTGCCGGTACATTTTCCGATGGAAAACTCACTTCTCGCAAAATTGATTATTACACAAATCAGGTTACAAAATACTTGATACAATTCGGAGCTGATCAAAACATTTCATATGAAGCTCTTCCCCATCTTGGAACCGACAAACTGCGCAAAATCATCTTGAATATAAGAAAACATTTAGAGTCGAAAGACTGCAAATTCGTCTGGAATCATAAGCTGGAAAATATGGAAATCGAAAACAACAAGATATCAACTGTGACAATAAACGGTGAAATCCATAATCCTGAAATCGTAATTCTGGCTATCGGTAATGCAGCCCGTGATACTTTCGAGATGCTTTCCCAAAAAACCGAAATGGAAAGCAAACCATTCGCAGTCGGTTTCCGCATCGAGCATTCCCAGGATTTCATTAATGAAGCATTTTATGGAGAAAAAACAGATTTTACAATTACAGGCCCTGCTACTTACAGACTCACTACCCAAGATGGAAAAAGAGGGATCTACAGCTTTTGCATGTGTCCGGGTGGATTTGTAATCCCTGCATCATCTGAGAAAGGTGGATTAGTTCTGAATGGAATGAGTTTCCAAAAAAGAAACAATGAATTTGCCAATGCTGCTATCGTGGTTACAGTGAATGAAGTAGATTATGGACAAGGCATCATAGCAGGAATAGAATTTCAGAGAAAGATCGAGAAAAAAAGCTTCAAATTAGATAATCCTTATTTTGCTCCAGTTCAGAAAGCTCTGGACTTCATAAATAATAAAACTAACGATTCAATCCCAAAGACAAGCTATTTACCAGAGATAATTTCTAGCGATCTAAATAGCTCTTTTCCACCCGCTATTACAAAAACCCTGAAAACAGGTTTGAACTCTTTTGAAAAGAGAATTCCCGGATTTATCGAAAAAGGAATTTTACTGGCTCCCGAAACAAGAACATCATCACCTGTTCGCATATTAAGGAATAAGGAAACATTCGAGTCTACAACTATTTCCAACCTCTTTCCCATCGGAGAAGGATCCGGTTATGCCGGAGGCATCATGAGCAGCGCTGCGGACGGATTTAAGGTTGGTTCGATATTTGAATTTAAACCTTGAAAAGGTTTCTTTCAAGAATTCTTTAATGTTAACCCTTTCAAGGTTGAATGTCAGTGTGATGTTGATATTATGGAAAACTTTAATTAGTGCCCAACCATAAATATAATCACTTCAAATTTCAGATAGTTGTGGACAAAAAATTAAAAATAGTTGAACTGACATCAAAAAAAACGGAGAGTAACAAATGAAAAAGTTACTATTTTTTGGATTAATGATG
>JAUWNO010000417.1 GCA_030612605.1 Armatimonadota bacterium | reverse complement strand
GTGTTGGCTCTTTCCAGGAAATTAAAAATGTCAAATGATGAACTGCTGGATTTCATTTATGATCATAAAAACGAATTCCAAATATAGGGCTGATTAATGTTTGAAAATGTTTTTGAAGATAAAGCTTTGCAAAGCTATTTGAAGGATATCTCAAAAATAAAACCTCTTTCCAGGGAAGAGGAAAATGAACTTGCTGTAAAAGCTCAGAAAGGCGATAAGAAAGCAATCGATAAGCTGGTTACATCCAATCTGAAATTTGTAGTTAAAATCGCTTCCCGCTATCAAAATAGAGGATTGAGCCTGGCAGAATTGATCAGTGAAGGCAATATGGGTTTGATGAGAGCTATCGAGAAATTTGAACCTGAACAACAGAATAAACTGATTTCATATGCTGTCTGGTGGATTAGACAGAGGATTCTTTTTGCTCTTTCCGAAAAAACTTCAATTATCAGAATGCCTTTGGGAAAAGCAAATATTGCTAACAAAATTAAGATGTCAAGAAATAAAATCTTTATGGAAACCGGTAAAAATGCTTCCATAAAAGAGATTGCAAAACTAACAAACCTGGATGAGAAAACCATCAAAAAGATATCGAAAGAAATCGTGAAAACTGTTTCCATGGAGGATACAAGCTATACAAGCAAACATGAAAAAGTACGGTTAGGTGAATTCCTGGCAGATAAAGATTCGTTTAATCCTCAAACACTTTATTATCGGGAAAGAGTTCAAGATAGTATAGAAAAATCTTTGGAAGAATTACCTTCACGAGCCGCTTATATTGTGAAAGAATATTTTGGTTTGGAAGGACAGGACAACAAAAATTTTGCTCAAATAGCAGAAAAATTGGGTCTTTCCAGGGAAAGAGTTCGTCAAATCCAGAAGAAGGCTTTACAAAAGATTTTGAAAGATACCTACAAAGAAGCGGAAAACGATATCGATTACCTGATTCAAGAGAATTTATAAACTTAAAAGAAGACAAAATAGCACTCTCCTGAAAAGACTGCTAAAAAATATTTGACAAACCAACGCCGAAAAAAAATAAAGACACTAATAAAGAATTAAGAGTGTCCACGAATTTCACGAATGGGCACGAATTATTAATTTTTGTATAATGAAGAAAATTGTATTAAGTTTTGAAAAACAAATTTGTGAAATTAGTGTAATTCGTGGATAAAAAAGTCAGTGATTAGTCAGTGTAAGTCTGTGGCAAAAAAGGATAAAAAAGGAGATTTAAAATGCCAGACACAAAAACAGGAAAGCTTTCCATTCATACAGAGAACATTTTCCCGATCATAAAAAAGTGGCTTTATTCAGAGCATGACATTTTTTTAAGAGAGTTAATTTCTAATGCTGTGGATGCGATGAGCAAGAGAAAAGCAATCCAACCGGAACTGAAAGATGATGAACTGAAAATAGAAGTAAAAATCAATAAGAAGAAGAAAACGCTACAGATTATTGATAATGGTATTGGCATGACAGCATCTGAAATCAAAAAATACATCAACCAGATTGCTTTTTCCGGTGCTGAGGATTTCATCGAAAAATACAAGGATAAGCAGTCAACAATTATTGGGCATTTCGGATTAGGATTTTATTCATCTTTCATGGTTGCCAAGAAGGTTACGATAGATTCTCTATCCTTCAAAAAAGGTTCAAAACCGGCATTCTGGGAGTGTGAGGGAGAAGCTGAATATAAATCTGAATTGGGAAAAAGAAAAGATATCGGAACTACTGTTACAGTTCATTTTAATAAAGAAAACGAAGAATATTTAGAAGATTCTAAGATACGCGAGTTGATTGAAAAATATTCGACTTTTCTTCCTTTCCCAATATTTCTGAATAAGGAAAAAGAAGCAATAAATCAGAAGGAAGCTTTGTGGAATCGTAAACCGAAAGATGTGACAGAAGAAGAGTATAAAGAATTTTATAAAAAGCTTTTTCACGATTATGAGGATCCGCTTTTCTGGATTCATCTTAATGTGGATTTTCCTTTTAATCTAAAAGGTATTCTCTATTTTCCAAAAATAAAAAACCAACTCGATTTGAATCAGGGAAAGGTTAAACTTTTCTGTAATAATGTATTCGTTGCTGATGGTTTAAAAGACTTCATACCGGAATTTCTTTTGCTCCTTAAAGGTGGGATAGATATTCCTGAAATTCCCTTAAATGTATCTCGAAGTTTTCTGCAGCACGATAAACAGGTTAAAAAGATTTCTCAGTATATTATCAAAAAAGTTGCAGATAGTTTGAAGGATATTTTCAAAGAAGACAGGAAAAAATATGAAGGTTTCTGGGAGGATATTCATTATTTTATCAAATATGGTATGCTTACAGATGAGAAATTTTCCGAATCCATGAAAGACCATATTATTTTCAAATCTACTCAAGACGATTATATTACCATCAAAGAATACCAGGAGCGAAACAAGACCAAAGATAAACCGCAAAAGATCTTTTATGCATC
>JAUWNO010000163.1 GCA_030612605.1 Armatimonadota bacterium | reverse complement strand
GTATTTATTTGATTTTCCAATTCATAAGCAATGTCCAGTTCCTGCTTTTGGAGATGTTTTTTTAAACGGGATTTATTAAAATGAATAAACTCATAAATTAAATCAGAATAATTTTTTATCTCTTCTTTTGCTTTTGGGTGCAATTCAAGTTTTTTATTATATTTTCTCTGGCATAACAGAATTAATTTGTAGCAGCTATCTCCAATGCTTTCCAGTTCATGAACAATACGCATCATGGCATTAACGTTTTTGATGCTGGTTTCGCTTAATTCCTCTTTGGAACATTCCACCAGATATTTGGAAATTTCCAACTGCATCTGGTCTGTAAGTTCTTCCATTTCTTTAATTTTTTTCACCTGATCTTCCACCTTATTATCAGGATTATTAAATACTTCAAAAAAAGTATTAAACATGTTTTCAGTAATATCCGACATTTTTGATATTTCATTGTTAACGTGCATAATATTCATTTGAGCAGTATCTTGAAGTCCGGTTGAAATATATTCCAATTTATACTCTTTAGAAATATCTCTTTCTTTGGGGCGAACTAATTTCTCTACTATTTTGGCGAATTGAGGTACAAAAGAGATGAAAAGCAAAGTATTAGTAAGATTGAAAATCGTATGAAAAAGTGCTAAATTCAAAGGTAAATTTTCCTGGAGCTGGGAATCCCACGGTGCTATTTTGAGAATGAATTCTGTAAAATGATTGAATATGAATGCTATCCAGATAACACCAAGAACATTGAACAGGAAGTGGGCACGAGCTGTTCTACGCGCATTTACAGATGTACCGATCGATGCGAGAAAAGCTGTAACAGTGGTTCCGATATTCTCTCCCAAAATTATCGCAGCCGCAGTAGGAAAATTAATCCAGCCCATGTAAGCCATTGTCACCGTTACTGCCATAGCAGCACTGGAAGATTGCACAATCACTGTGAGAATGGAACCAACAAAAACGAAAATAACAAATGATAAAAATCCCAGTTCTGTATAATTTTTTAGAAATTCCAGAACTTCCGGGTTACTCTTAATATCCGGTACCGAACTTTTCAGGAACATCAAACCCAGAAAAAGCAAACCAAAACCGACAAGTATTTCACCGAAATCTCTTCTTTTCTTAAATTTTGAAAACATGAATGGTAAGCTGACGCCAATAATCGGCAGAGCTATTGCAGTTATTTGGAACTTGAATCCAATGAAGGAAACTATCCAGGTGGTCACAGTTGTTCCGATATTAGCTCCCATCACCACACCGATCGCCTGTGTTAGACTGAGCAGACCGGCATTCACAAAACTCACGACCATCACAGTAGTTGCAGATGACGATTGAACAAGTGCTGTGATGAGGAAACCTGTGAGAACAGCAACAGCACGATTGGCTGTCATATAATTCAGGATGGATTGCAGCTTTTTGCCGGCAACCTTCTGGATGCCATCACTCATCACACGCATTCCGTAAAGAAATACACCGAGAGCACCGAGAAGCTTAAAAATTGTTATTATCAAATCGATAATCTCCTATTAACTTTTTTCTCTTTAAATTTATCTTTGGTTTGATGTCAATTCTATTTTTTCAGACTCGATTTGAAAGGAATGGAAGACTTCGAATTGAGAATGAAAAAGCAGCATAACCTGTGAAAAAGTCTTTTGAAAATATTTTTTGAATAATGAGATTATTCGTTAACTTATGTTTATTCATTCGTCAATTTCTGATCATGTAAATTGAAAGTATAAAAAATAAGAAGCCTGAAAAATCAGGCTTCAAAAATGACAACACTGCTTCTGCTTATTTATTTATCTTTTTTCTTTTTTTTGATAGAAATCAATTTCCGACAAAGGCAGTACAACAGATGTAGCAATATTTGTAAGATGTGCTGTTAATCTTTTAAAGTATCGTGCTAACAAAACATAACAAACAGCTTTGTTGGTTTCCAGTTCGCTGCCTGCGATCTTTTCGATAATTTTGTCACATTTCAAAGCTATCTTTCTTTCGTAATTCCAGGCATTTTCAGCTTTGTTTTCATCGGAAGCTACAAAAGCGTCTTTGGTTTCCCTGAACAGTTTGATAATGTTTTGATCGGTATTGCTGAATATCTCTGCATATTCATTTTTATCCATTGGCTTTTTGAACAAATCGGTTACTTCCAGAATATTCTTGATGTAATCACCAAGCCGTTCCGCATCTTTGATTACACTCATCAGAATAAGTGAAGTGGAAAGATCGATAGTCGGCTGCAATGAAAGGTGTTCCATGATACGCGTTCTAATGCTTTTTTCCAGTTGATTGATTTGTTCATCCAATTCATATATTTTGTCTTTCAAATTTTCTAATTCACTTTGCTGAAAGAGTTTTTCCATAACTTTTTCATACATCTTTTCTGCAATTTCCAACATGTTTTTAAAATCGGAAAGTGTTTGGGTCAGGAAGTCTTTTCCTTTAACAAATTGAAATAAATTCTTAAACATTTTCTCCTCCGAATGGATTTTTTTTTTCATTTCAATAATTTTGAAATCGTGATCAAGATCACGGGGACAATAAAAAACATACCTAATACATAAAGTAAAGCATAAAATCTATTTTTATCGGCAAGCTCACCAAGAGATAAAGCCAATTTGATTGGAATTTTTCTGAATATCTTAATTGGATAAATGAACACAACTCCAATTATATTGAACAGGAAATGAACAAAAGCAATAGTGATAGCAGCTACATTACCAGTAGCAAAAGATGCCAGAATAGCTGTAGTTGTAGTTCCAATATTTGCTCCCATTGTAACAGGAAAAGCCAATTCTAGATTAATGATACCAGCGCCGATCAATGGGATTAACAATGAAGTTGTAATTGAACTGCTTTGCACGATCACAGTGAAGATTAGACCGGCCAGTATTCCCAAATGTGCACTTTGCTTCAATACATTGTTCAAAGCAATTTCAGTTTTTTCTATTACCAGAGATTTCATTACTTTCACGATAAAATAAAGTGCCAAAAACAAAATAATAATTGAAACTAAAAGAATCATTGAATAGGCAAGTTTTGGTTGTAATTCAATCGTATCCAAGAAAAAATGCTTAATAAAATTGATCAATGGTTTAGTGATAACTTTAATAGGACTTGTGAATTTGATACCACCAGCATTTACAAAAATATCTGCCAGCCAGGTTGCCATCTTTTCCAGGAAACCGGTCATCAGATTCAAAGGGAACATTATTGCCACGCATATCAGATTGAAAAAGTCATGTACTGTGGCACCGGCAATAGCCCGTTTAAATTCTTCTTTTCGTGTGATATGACCCAATGAGACAAGCGTATTCGTTACTGTTGTTCCAATGTTAGCACCCATCATTATTGGAATCGCAAATTGAATCGATAGAACACCGGAAGCTACCATTCCCACTACAATAGAAGTGGTCGTTGATGAGCTTTGCACAAGGCTTGTAGCCAGAATACCAATAAATAATGCTATAAATGGATTACTTGTAGAACTGAGTAACGCTTCAGCAAATTTCTTGCCGAAGCCCTTGAAACTGGCAGACATAAGACCGATACTAACTAAAAAGAAATATACGAGAATTAGTACTAAAATCAGCTTTACCCAAGAAGTAACTTTCTCTTTGGTCATAAACGCCTTCTCCCTTTTTTTACATTATTGGGAAATATAATTATTTGCCATATAGCAGCTTATAAGCAAATTGTCATTTTGCTGCTAAATTTTAAATGAAATTATTCCCATCAATAAACTCATTTATTATTTATATGAAAAAAATGTTAAGATTGTATAAAGTTTTGTCATTTTTTTACCAAATTTTTTCGTTGCCACTCCTTAATTATTATCGCTATGTTCTATAAATCCTGACTTATGTTTGATGACAGCACCATCTGTCATGTAGATAGTTTCCTCTGCAATATTGGTAGAAAGATCAGCAATTCTTTCCAGAAAAGAAGATATTTTGTTTAAAAGAATAGCTCTTTTTATTGTGGTCGAGTCATCTACCATATAGGTAATTAACAATCTATAATGCTGGTCCTTCAAATCATCCACAATGTCATCATTTATGCAAACCTGTCTTGCTATTTCCGTATCTTCATTGATAAAAGCTTCCATACTTTGTTCCAGCATTTTTCTTGTTTCTTCCATCATCACAGGAATATTAACTAATTTTTTTATGAAAGGTCTTTTGATCAGATATTGAGAACATTCAGCGATATTGACGACCAGATCGCCCATTCTTTCCAGGTCATTGTTCATTTTCAGAATCATTATGATTGTGCGAAGATTCTTAGCTTCCGGTTGATATAAGGCAATTAATCCGATGCACATTTCATCGATCTCGATCTCTTTTTTATTAACTTTCTCTTCCAACTCGAAAACAAGTTCAAGTTTTTCCAAATCTTTAGATAAAAGACCATTAATGCTTTGTTCCAGCATTTCTGTTACTAATTGTGATTCTTCAATTATTTCTTTTTTCAGTTTTGATATTTTTTCCAATAACATTTTGTCTCCTAATATATTTTTTCATTATTCCAAGTAACAGATTTCAGCAGGACATCAGATTTCTGCACTGTTTCCTGCGAAAGCGGTGCATAATCCAATGATGATGAAAACTTCTGACCGTCATGTATCATCCAATCCACGAGTTTAATCAGCTTTTTTGCTTTTTCCTTTTTCAAATATCCCAGGTCTTTATAGAAAATCAGCCAGGTAAAACTGCTGATCGGATATCCATGACTGGCTTTAGTATCAGTTAGATAAATTATTGTATCATCAGGAATCTCCATCTCGGCTGCCGCACTCACGCTTTTCAGTGACGGCAGTATAAAGTTACCACTGGAATTTTGGATTTTAGCAAAAGACATGTTATTCTCAGCCGCATAAGATAAGCTCAAAAAACCGATAGAACCTGACATATCCGAGATAAACTCTGCCATTTCTTCATTATTTGTAACAGAAAAGGCAAAGAACTTTTTGAGTGGATTTTTTTTTCGGCTACTCCATTTATCACTTACTTTCGAAAGGTAATTATTAAATATTTGTGATGTTCCGCTCACATCAGATCGATTAATTATCAATATTCTTTGATTGGGTAATATTATATTCGGATTCATTTCTTTAATTCGAACATCGTTCCAGCGGGAAATGATTCCCATAAAAATATTTACTAAAATTTCAGGTGTTAAATTCAAGACAGGTTTTGCCGGTAGATTGTAAACAATAGCTACAGCGCCGATACAAGTGGGAATATACACAATATCATTTTTCAATTGCTCATCATCGATGATCATATCCGTTGCACAGAAATCTGTATTACGGTCTTTAAATTTCATAATTCCTGCACCGGAGCCGATACCCTCATATGTTATTTTCATAGCAGTCAGCTTTTTATATTCATTAAACATTTTTTTGTATAAAGGCAGCGGAAAAGTTGCTCCTGCACCATGTATTATATCTTCTTTCGGAACGCAGCCTAAAACAATAAGAGAAATGAGAATTATTAACAGAAATCTTTGCATTATTTACCTCCATTATACGCCGAGTCTTGAAATTGAGGTTTTATCATCAATTCAGCACTGGCTTTATTT